>NZ_CP126995.1 GCF_030252425.1 Acidisoma sp. PAMC 29798
TCCTGCACCGAGAACCAGGCAGGACCTAGTTAAGAGAAACTGAAAGCTGAAGGCCTACACGCCATTTCGGAGCCGCAGGACCCGCCAGGTATGATGGCAACGCAGTCTGGCGGAGAAACGCTGGCGGATGCTCAGCAAACGCCAGAACCCGCAGACGACATTGCGGAGGCAGATCCGAGCCGCCGCCTCTATCATGACGCTCTTGAGTGACTGATTCAGGCGATCGTAAGGCGTGGGTTGCGCCACCCTTGAACGCCATCCACGGTGATCCGCGGCCCATCCGCACCGAGCGCGAAGATGGCTGGGCGTTCGATTTCAAGAATCCAACCAGCAGGCAGCAGAGTGTCCATGATGCGGCCCTCGAGCTGGCGCGAATGGGTACCAACAAGAAGATAGGCGACCCTGTCATTCATGGCGGGCAAGCAGCCGGCAATGAAGTCTGCTTCCCCGCCCTGGATGTCGATATGCACCAAGTCAAAGCGTTCCCGCGCTCCCGCGAGTTCCCTGAGAGCAATCATCGGCAGTTCATCATAATTGCCGGAGGCCGCGGCTTCACGGCGCTGCTCCTCCGTCGCGCCGAATATCGGCTCTAGCCCCCAGCTCACGCCAGCCTGTCCCTGGCGAGGAAATAGCGCCATACCGTTCTCAGGCGCCGCGATGCCGCGACGAAGCGTGATCTGGTTCGGCGCGAAACCATTGGTGGCGCAAGCCTCGGTGGCAAACGCGATATGACCCGCGTCACCTTCGACACCAATGACATGTACGTCGAGACCGGCCCTGCGCGCCGCAACGCCGCTGTTGATCATCCAGCACCCCCAACCACAGCCGAGTTCAAGAACCGTAAAGGTGCCTCGCGCCAGATCGACCGCGCGCAGCGCGGCGCCCCATTCCGCAATGTCAGCGTGCCAGTTCGCAGGTATAGGGATGGCTTCCACCGTGCCTGCCTTACCATCGAGGATGGTGGGAAAGAATTTTGGGTCGATCAACACGCCGAGGAAGTTGGTAAGATGACCCTGTGCGGGCGGCAAGCCGGGCACGCTGTGGCGGCGCATGATCTCTAGTGGATCGAAACTCGCATTATAGTGGTAGAAAGGACTTTGCGGCAGATGGCTGTCGAGGTCGGCGGTCTGAGTGCTGCGCTCATCTCGCTCATCGAGGAGGCGAGCCAACTCGTCGCGTAGGATGCGCAGCTGGGGCGATGCGGTCGCGGCGGCGAGTGGAGCGTCCATGGCAAATATCCCCAATAAGTGGCTGCCGCGCGGAACAGTGCTCCCAGCTTATGTAGGAAGCGATCCGTTCGACCAACACAAATTCGAGACATGGGCTGTGGCGGCTAGGTCCAGTCCTCAGACGGACCAGCGCAATTTTGCCACGATATAACGAAATATGGTTATCATGGCTTCGTTTAGGTGCATGACTTACATGCTTATTTTCAAGATAATGACGAGTATGGCGGGTCTTTTAACTTTTGTCGCGCCAGTAGCGATGGCTCAAGTGTCGCCTGCAAGCGGCTCGATTCTTCCGGAATCGTATAAAGTCGTCTCCGATGGTATTGATGATGCCCCATCATGGAATCGGGCCATCAAGGTTGCATGCGCGACCGGACGCCCGATGCTCCTATCATCCAGAGTATATGAGTTCGACACACCGTTCCTGCAGGATAACTGCTACGCTAACATCATCGGAGCAGGATGGCAGGAACCGTCAGATGGTCGCCTGTCGCGGGGGACCATTATTCATGTCCGGTTCATCGGCCGGCCCGTCATGACACTGCAAGGGAATGCGGCTGCGGGCTCACTCTGGACAAAGTTTGCCTTATATGAAGACCAGCCGCCACCGTCGGTCGGCTGGACGCCGGCGAATTTCGGTGACGCCTTGTCGATCGACAATATCAATGGCGGTGTCGAGATAAGTCACATCATGTGCCTGAACTGCACGACCGGACTCCGAATTTTCAAAAGTGGTCGAACACAGATCGCCGACATTTACGGGCAATTCTTTCGCTACGCGGTAATTGCCGAGCGTAACTATGATAGCTCAACGATGGATCATATCCATGCTTGGCCTTACTGGTCCCAGGACAAGACCGTCATCGCCTATCAGGTGGAACACCTCGATACATTTATCCTTGGGCGAGAAGACGATCTGTTCGCGTCGGATTTGTTCACGTTCGGCGCACACTCCGCTCTAAAGTTGATCACAACGCACGGGAACACGCCTAACGCGCCAGGCGGTTCGGGAACAATCCTGCATATCTCGACGCTACGAGGCGATTTCACAAAATGGACTCTGTGGGATTCTGTCCAAAGCTCCTCCTTCACAGACGGCAGTATCCGCATCGACGAACTCGTCCATCAGGGGGAGGCCTGGCCTGCAACGGTTGTTGCCGTCATTTCCGGATCGTCAGCAATACGGATGGATGGAGCCGTCTCCCAGATCTCGATTGGGCTGCTCAAGGCGGATTTCCTCGACGAGTATCTGGTCGATAACGCCGATGCGCAGGGCGCCACAAATTTCGCGGTTGATCAGGGCTTTATTGATTTTTCACGGGGGCGCCCTCAACCCTATTATCTGAATTCTCCCCAACAGCCGTCAATACTGGCCTTTGGACTGCAGCCGCAGGTGTATTCTGGTGCAAAGAAGCCTCCTAGCCGCATCCCCTTTGGCAGTAAAGGTGCCGTAATCTGGCCAAATTGAGGCGCGCACTCACTTAAAGTTGTTCGCCGGAAGCAGTCAGATTGCTAAAGCCCTTGTAAAGCTTAAATATCCATTAATTCGATCTTGTCTGTGAGCCATTTTTACCATACACGGGCATGATTGCATGCGGAATTAGAGCTAAATCGTGCTGTTATATTGCGTTTATCTAATGAAGCCCGCGTGGCGTCAACGCATCGAACATCCCTCTAACATTGCCCACAGCGGCAGACAAACCGGGTGGTAAGGCAACATGACGGTGGGAAAACTAGAGATGTTTCGAAAGTCTGTGAGCGGACAATCGCTGCGAAGCAAGGGCGATGCCGCACGCGACGCGCGGGATTGGGCTGGCGCAGAGAAGGCCTATCGGGATTTTCTTTCCAGTAAGCCGGATGATGCGGCGATCTGGGTCCAATACGGCCATATTTTGAAGGAACAGGACAAGAGCAGCGATGCCGAGCGGGCTTACCGCAAGGCTGTCGCACTCCGGCCAGATGACGGTGATCCAAGTCTGCACCTCGCTCATCTTTTGAAGCGTATGGGACGGCTATCCGAAGCCACGGAAATGTTTGAGACATCCTTCAAGGCGTCTCCCACCGGTGATGCCTACGGCGAACTACTGGCACTCCGCGGCGAGAGAGTCGACCTCGATGAGGATGATTCGGATGAAACGCTCACGACATCGGCGACTTTCATCGAAATCGACGACCTTCTTGGCTATCTGGAAGCCCATAAGACACTCTCTGGTATTCAGCGTGTGCAGGTCGGCGTTATCCAGCATGTCTTGGCATCAGCGCGGCAGAACGAAAATTGCGTTTTCGTGCTGAACCCGATCAACGGAGATTCACTATGGATGCTCAAAAATGAGCATCTGCGCGAGCTGGTCGACTATGTCACAGGGCCTAATGTCGATCACGAGCAGCTGAGACGCATCGTCGCGCGCGCACGCAGTGGCGCCACGCTCATCTCACCGCAAGCGGGGCAATGCTATCTGGTTCTCGGCGCCTTTTGGGGATCCGGTGGTGTCGCTGGGCGCTATCTGCATCTCAAGAAGGTCGGCGTCCTTCTTGGGGTCTACATCTACGATCTTATTCCGATCACCCATTCAGAATATTGTGACGCGCGTCTGTCACATGAATTCGCCATGTCCTTCGGCGATGGCATGGCGATCTTTGACTTCGTTTTGACGATTTCAGATTACACGGCCCGGGAAGTCATTCGATATCGGGAAAAGTTCAACCTCCCTGCCATGCCGGTCATCACCGTGCCGCTTGCGCATTCACACTCCGACAATGTGACGCCTCGGAAGCGGATGGTCTGGGGTCCGCATATCGCCCAGCTTAAAGACCGTCCCTATGTCTTGATGGTTTCAACCATCGAGGCGAGAAAGAATCACGCCTATCTTGTCGCCGCCTGGAAGCAGTTCCTGGAGGAAGGTCTGGATCCGCCGGACCTGGTTTTTGTCGGGCGATTCGGCTGGCATGTCAGCAGCCTTATGGAAATGCTGGAGCTGACGCGAAACCTCGATGGCCGAGTGCATGTCCTGCACGATCTGTCGGATGCCGAGCTGCAAACGCTGTATGACGGGAGCCTGTTTACGGCCTTCACGAGCTTCGTTGAGGGGTGGGGCCTGCCCGTGGGTGAGAGTCTGGCTCAGGGCCGCCCCTGCGTTGCGTCATCGACCTCCTCGGTGCCTGAGGTCGGCGGCGACCTGGTTGATTACGTGGATCCGCATAATCTGCGCGATGGTCTCGAGGTTCTGCGCAAGATGGCCTTCAACGACGCTTATCGCGCGCAGCGAGAGCGCGACATTGCTGACCGTTTCGTGGCCCGCACGTGGCGCGATGTGGGCGTGGACCTTCTCGAAAAAGTCGGGAAGGTACGGACGACCGTCAAGACCAACCCGAGTGGCGAGATGTTCTTTGCGGCCGGATCGGTTTTCACGGTCTCGGACCTCGCTTTTGGCACAATTCTGCCGAAGGATTACGGACTTAGCCCGAAGCGACTCATGCTGACCGATTTCGGTTACACGATTGAGCCCCACGGGTGCTGGATGCGCGGCAATAAGGGTTCACTGAGGTTTCGCAGTGACCAGCCCGCCGGGACCGAGATTTCCGTCTATCTTCAGTTCTTATCGGCGCCCTGGGCGAACCACGATAACCTCTTGTCGATCGATATGGATAAGCCCGGCATTCGGCCTTCATCGAAGCGCGTGGACAACAAAAGGTCACTCGCGCCCAATTCAAGATTTTTGATGCGCTGCTCCGGCACCGTCGGGGAGAAGGGTTCTGTTTCCGTCAATGTCGTCGTCTCGGGGCACGTTCCCCTTGAACATGGTGGACCCGGCGCGCGTCGGTTCTGTGTCGGGCTCAGCGAATTTGGCTATACGGCAAGTGCCGACCTTGTTGCGCGTGTCGATATGTCGGAACATTTCATGTTCAACGCCATGGGGCGGTGATCGCCGCAGCCACTTCCAGACCGTTCCCCGGAACGGTCTGGAACCTTCTTTTGCTTTTGCCTCACGCGACCTCCTCAGTTAAGGACTTTCTATGCCGACCGCACTCGTTACGGGAATAACTGGTCAAGACGGCGCCTATCTTGCCGCCCTTCTTCTCGACAAGGGCTACCGCGTCGTGGGCCTTGCCCGTCGATCAGCCTCCGCCGATATGGTGTCCGAGCGTCTTCGCTGGCTCGGCATCCGCGATCGGATCGAGATCGTCGATGGCGATCTGCTTGATCTCGCCTCCCTGATCCGGATTATGAAAGCGGTGGAGCCCGACGAGGTCTATAACCTTGCCGCGCAAAGCTTCGTCGCAGCGTCTTGGCAGCAGCCGATCCTGACCGGCCAGGCAACCGGCATGGGCGTCGCCCATATGCTCGAAGCCGTGCGAATCGCACGGCCCGCCGCCCGCTTCTACCAGGCATCCTCCTCGGAAATGTATGGACTCATTCAAGAGAAGGTGCAGTCGGAGAAGACGCCCTTTTATCCACGTTCGCCATACGCGGTCGCCAAGCTTTACGGCCACTGGATGACGGTGAACTACCGCGAGAGTTTCGGCCTGCATGCCTCTTCGGGGATCCTCTTCAATCATGAGAGCCCGCTGCGCGGCATCGAGTTCGTGACCCGGAAAGTGACGGATGGCGTGGCGCGCATCAAGCTCGGGATGACCAATACGCTGTCGCTCGGAAATCTCGAGGCGACCCGTGATTGGGGCCATGCGCGGGACTACGTAAAAGCGATGTGGCTGATGCTACAGCAAGACACGCCGGACGATTATGTTGTCGCGACCGGCCGCACCACATCGATCCGCGATCTCTGCCGGATCGCATTTTCTCATGCCGGGCTGAACTACGAGGATCATGTCACGACCAGCGCCGCCTTGATTAGGCCGGCCGAGGTCGAGGTGCTGCTCGGCGATCCGGGCAAGGCGAAGCAGAAGCTCGGTTGGCAGGCCGAGACGACGCTTGAGCAGATGATCGCCGAAATGGTCGATGCCGATATCGTCCGCCATCAGGCGAGAGCCGGCGCCCCCGTCGCGCCCATCCCCGCGGGCGTTTCGGGCATTTAGCCAGTGCGCATCCTCGTCACTGGCTTGTCCGGCTTCGTCGGGGGTTACCTCCCCGACGCAGTCGCGCGGCAGTTGCCGGGTGCAACGGTCGTCGCTCTTGGCTGTGACATCACAGACCAGCGGGCGGTCGCGTCCGCTGTGGCATCGATCAAACCCGATCTCTGCCTTCATCTGGCAGCGATCGCCGCGATCGGCGTCGCCCGCGCGGATCCCGATAGGACATGGGCTGTCAATCTGCACGGGACCCTGTCGCTTGCACGCGCGATCATGGCGCATGTTCCATCATGCCCCTTCCTGTTCGTTTCTTCCGCGGATGCTTATGGGCTTTCGTTCCGCGCGGGGGTCCCTCTGGACGAAAACGCTCCTCTCGCGCCATTGAATACCTATGGCGCAACGAAAGCCGCAGCCGATCTCGCGCTTGGCGCCATGGCCGCGGATGGTCTGCACGCTATCCGGCTGCGGGCGTTCAACCACACGGGAGCGGGTCAAACTCCAGATTTTGCGATCCCTGCCTTTGCACGGCAGATCGCCCTGATCGAGGCTGGCGAGCAAGACCCCGTTGTCAAAACCGGAAATCTGACATCCCAGCGTGACTTTCTGGACGTACGAGATGTCGTGCAAGCCTATGCGCTCGCCTTGTCACGGGCACCAAGTCTTGCACCCGGCACGATCATCAACATCGCCTCAGGAACATCGCGTCGGATCGGTGATGTGCTTGACCAGATGATTGGACTCTCCGGTGTGAGCGCGCGTGTCGAAACAGAGAGCGCTCGCGCGCGGTCGACAGACATTCCCATCGCATTGGGTGATGCATCGGCTGCACACAGACTCCTGGATTGGACGCCGCGGATTGCGTGGGAGCAAACGCTCATGGACGTTTTGGCGGATTGGCGCATCCGCGTGAGACCATTAGCTGACTAGCAAACGCGTGCTCTGCTTGTTTGCCGCGGCAGGCCCCGGAATGCCGTTGCTGACGCCGAGTAGGATTTTCGGTCCGAAGACATCTATATGAAGCAAGCCGCCTTTACCTCTTACGGAAGACATAGCTCCTGACCGAATCTCCCCAGGCTCTTGCGCCGCTGTTCCGGGTTGGCGTCGATGGCTTTAACATGGCACTCAGCCGCGGCACCGGTGTCGCGACCTATGGTCGCACACTCACCCACTGCCTGCACGGCATGGGCCATCCCGTGGATGTCATCTATGGGATGAACATTTCAAAGCGCACCTCGTCCGCGTTGCGCGAAGTCATCTTCTTCGACAGCCTTGACCAGGAGCATATCCGCAAGCGGCCAATCCCACTCAGTTCGCGCTGGTGGGCTGACCGCCGCGCCGATTGGGGTGGTCATGAGGCGGTTGAAATAACAATCACCGGACGCGTTGAGGGCAGGGGGTTCGCCCATCGCATGCCCAGCTACGACCGCATCCTGAACGTGCCCGCCCTGTTCCGTGCGGCGCATCGCTATTACCGTCGCACGCGGCGTTTCATGACCATCCGGGTTCAGGATCCTCCGGCGATCATGCACTGGACCTATCCATTGCCGATTCGGCTGAAGGGCGCCCGCAATATCTATACCGTGCACGACCTCGTGCCGCTGCGGCTGCCCCATACGACGCTTGACGATAAGGGATTCCATTTCCGGCTGATTGCTGACCTCACGGCCCGGGCGGACGCCATCTGCACCGTCTCCGAGGCATCGCGCCGCGATATTCTTTCCTTTCATCCCGGCGCGGTCGCGAAGGTTTTCAATACCTACCAATCTTTCCAGCCGAGCGCCCTTGCCCTCGCGCGGCCCGAGGCTGCGATCGCCGCCGAGATTAGCGGATTGTTCGGTCTCCAAAGGGATGGCTATTTCCTGTTCTTCGGCTCTCTCGAACCCAAGAAGAACATCGGTCGGATGATCGAGGCCTTTCTCGCGACGGACACTGGTCGACCACTGGTGCTGGTGGGTGCGATGGCCTGGAAGTCTGAAGGGGAGCTTCGCTTCCTCAAGCGTGGCACCGACAGTGGCCAGATCGTGCATCTGGAATATTTGCCCGAACCCGTGCTGATGGGGCTGATCCGCGGCGCCCGCGCCGTTTTGTTCCCGTCGTTGACCGAGGGGTTCGGCCTGCCCGTTTTGGAAGCGCTGTCCTTAGGCACGCCCGTGCTCACGTCGCGCGAAGGGGCCTTGCCCGAGGTAGCGGGCGATGCCGCCGTCTACGTCGATGCATATGATACGGCCAGTATCGCCGCTGGAATCGCGCATCTGGACAAGAACGACGCCACCTGCGCGGCGCTGCGTGCGGCAGGTCCCCCTCAGGCGGAGCTCTTCAGCATCGCGGCCTATGAGGCGCGGCTAGGGCAGATGTATGCGCAGGTTCTTGGCGGCGGGACCGAGCCTTGAGGCGCATAGGTTCAGATTCTCGACATCTGCCCCGCCCATTGTTGTACCTATCAGTGCTGCCGGCTTGTTCAGCGAAAGTTTTCCCATGCCCCTGACGTCCAGGCCGTCTTCGCGAGATTCTCTCAAGAGAAGCCTCGCACTCGTGCTGCCATTGGTGCTGCTGGCCGGCTGCAACACCTTGCCCAATAGCGGCCCCGTCGAGGCTCAGATCCTCGACGCCGCGACAAAACCAGCGACCAATCCGCTCGGGTTCAAAATCGTGCAAGTCGATCCGCAGGTGGTCAATGTCCTTGCTACAGACATGCTGCCACTCATGTCCGCCATGGACACGGGCATGTCTGATCCTTCAGAAGGGGGCAGGATCGGACCCGGCGATCTTCTCTCGATCTCGGTCTTCGAAATCGGCAGCACCTTGTTCTCTGGCGGTGGGGGCGGCCCAGCCGCCACTGGAAGTACTGCGCCGACAGGCATGGGCGCTTCGACCTCGTCCAGCGTTACCACGGAAAATCTGCCGACCATGCAGGTGGGCAGCGACGGCACGATCTCCGTGCCCTATGTCGGCCGCCTGCACGCCGCCGGCCGCACGCCTGACCAGCTGGCACGGGCGATTCAGAGTGGCCTTGCGGGGAAATCCCAGAATCCGCAGGTTCTCGTCCGCATCACCACAGACATTGCCAATGCCGTCATCGTCTCCGGCGACATCAAGAAGCCTGGTCGCGAGCCCTTGACCCTCGCCCATGAGCGATTGCTCGATATGGTCGCGATTGCGGGGGGGCCGACCTACGCGCCGGAAGATACGGTCGTGCAGCTGACACGGGCCGGCGAAACACAGCACATTCCGCTCAAGACGCTTGAAGAACAGCCCGACCAGAACATTGCGCTGCGGCCTGACGACCGGATCCAAGTGCTGTATCAGCCGCGCAGCTTCACGGTGTTTGGCGCAACGAGCAAGGTGTCTGAGACGTCATTCAATGCGCCGACCCTCAGCTTGGCGGAGGCGCTTGCCCGGATCGGTGGGCCACTGGATGACCGCGCCGATCCCAACGCGGTCTTTCTGTTCCGCTTCGAGAATCCAGAGATTGCGACGCGGCTGGGCTTGCCAGTCAGGCCCGGCGTGGCAGCCGCCCCTGTGGTCTATCAACTCGATATGATGAACCCGACGAGCTATTTCCTCGCGCAACAATTCGAGATGAAGAACAAGGACCTCGTCTACATCGCCAACGCGAAGACCAACGGTCTCTATAAGTTCATCAATCTGATCAGCCTGATCGCCAGCCCGGCCATTACAGCCGCCTATCTGGCGAAGAACTGATTGCTGTTCCAATCCCTCTGCGCCGCAGCGCAGGGGGCCTACAGCGCTTCGTAGATCTCGACCGCTTCAACGACGTTGCCGCACATACGGAACTGGCTGTTATGGATCACTGCGCCGCTGTCGCAGGTCTCACGAATGAATCCCATGTCGTGTGAGACGATGATCAAGGCGCGATCGGCGCGCTTGACGAAGAGCTCGTCCTGGCAACGCTGGAAGAAGCGCGCATCTCCAACCATGATGACCTCATCGATCAGGTAACATTCGAATTCGATGGCAATCGAAAGTGCGAAGGCGAGGCGCGCGCGCATGCCAGAGGAATAGGTCTTCACCGGTTCGCTCAGCTGAGACCCGAGCTCGGCGAAATCATCCACGTAAGTCCGGGTGGCGGCATAGTCGAGGTTATAGATGCGGCAGATAAACCGCAGATTGTCGAGGCCGCTCAGACTGCCTTGAAAGGCGCCACTGAAGGCAAGCGGCCAGGACACGGACATCGTGCGCACAACTTCGCCAGCAGTCGGCGTTTCGACGCCGCCGAGGATCTTGATGAGCGTTGATTTACCGGCGCCGTTACGGCCAAGGATACCGAGCTTCTGGCCCCGCTCGACACTGAAATTGACATGATCAAGCACGCGGCGAACGCCGTGGCCGCCGCGATACTCCTTGGTAATATCGATACAGCCTATCATCCGTGAACTATTGAATGATAAGGTGGCGACGAATGCGCAGCGTCATCGATAGGCCGATCAACAAGAGCAATCCTGCCATCCAGGTATCGTACCAGAGGTCGTAATGCACATGCACGGCGGTGCCGAACCATCCGCCGCGTATCATTTCGATATTGCTGACGCTCGGCGACCACAACAACAGCCAGCGGTAATTCTGCGGCAGCCAATCCACCATGGAAAACGCACCCGTGAAGGGTAGCGCGACGTAAGACACGACCTGCACCGTCTTTTCGACCAGCTCTGACAATTCGCTGAGCGAAGCCACGAGAAGCGCGGTCACCAGACAGAACAGCATCTGGTAGACTAGGCCGAGATAGAGCAGGCCGTAATCGGCAGGCGGTTTGAGGAAGCCGAGCAGGATCGCGCCGACACAGACGATGATACCGGCGGCGATTGTGCCCATGAGTTCCAGGACAACCCGCGACAGGATGATGTCGAGCGGTGTGACCTGTCGATGAAACAGGAGGCTGCCATTCGCTTCGAAGGCTTTGACCGCCCGCATCAGGCAATGGCGCCACATGGTCAGCGGCACATAGCCGGTGATGACGATGGCGGTGACAGGCAGGCCGTGGTCATGGGGCGGCCTGATCGCCGTCCAAACGACCGCAACGGCCGCACAGAACAGGATCGGCTCTGCGATAATCCAGAGGAAGCCGAGATTCTCCCGCCCGTAGCGCGTATGCAATTCACGTAGGATCAAAGCCCCGATAACGCAACCCTGAACCCGACAGACCTCAACCAGAGATGGCTTTCTGATCGTCGCCGTAGAAACTTGGCTCACTTGACCGCTCAAACGATGCGGTGCTCGCGGGCGCCGCTGATGATCAGTTTTGCCAGAAGGAAAAGGCCAAGCAGGCTCGCGAAGACCACGGCGACCGAGCTGAGCGCCTTGGGATAGGCGGGGTAGTCGGGCAAGTTCGGCGGCACGATCTCGTCGATATAGAGCTGCTGCCGATCGGCCTGAGCCTTGGCGGCTTCCAGTGAAGCCATCGCACTCGCCAGAAGCTTTTCACCCAGATCCTGTTGCAGCGTGAGATCGTCATAAGCGGTGATCTTCGGCACCAGAGACGTGTCCGAGCCGGTGATGGCCGTGTTAGAATTGGCGATCTGCGCCTGAAGCGCCGTGACGCGGCGCTGGTAAACCGGTATCAGCGGACTATCCGGTGCGGATGCGCGCAGCTGGGCAATTTGAATACGCGTCGTCACCAGCATCGATTGCAGGTCGCTGATGTCGCGCAACATCGGCACCGACTGCTTCATGGGGTCGAGCATCGCCTGTTGATTGCGATAGGTGGCGAGCTGGGCGCCGAGATCGCGCAGATGCGCCTCCGCATCGGCAACTTCCTTTTGCGAGCTGCTGATGGTGTTCTGGCGCTGCCGCGCATTCATCCTGTTGACCAGATCCTCGGATGCGGTGAGGAGGGCGGCCGCAATGCGCTGCGAGTCCTCGGGCTGGAAGGTGATGACCTTCAGTGTCGAAATGCCGGTCGTCGAATCAAGATCGGCGATAACGTGTTTGTCATAATATTTGTAGAAGCTCTCGAAGCTGCGGCCTGAGAATGGATTTGGGAAGCGGGCGATGGCATCCGCCCCCGGCCGATTAAAAACAGCTTCGATCTGCTGTGCGTTCATCATGTCGCGGGCGGCAGCCCGGGACATAACGTAATCCTGGACGGCATAGGTATCTTCGCTCGCGCTGACACCGCCGGCCGTTTGCAGCAGGCTGGACAGCATGCCAGGCGCCGCGCTGCTTTGTCCCCGCACGACGAACTGCGTCTCGGAGACATATTGGGGTGAGGCGATGGCGAAGAAATACGCCGACACAACGGCCGTTGGTACAAGCACCATAAGACAGAAAGGAAGCCATCGCGCCAAGAGCGAAGGTCGCCGGGTGATTGGCCGTGTGCCATCCGGGCGTTTGAAGAGATCCGCTACTCCGGCGCCGGTGCTGAGATCAAGTCCGTCCATAATGGGATCCTTGCCCTATTGGGGCCTTCAAATCAACTGTAAACCAATATTGAGTGTTTTGATTGTAACCCAACGTGTCGTTGCACATCCAATACTGAGCCAGGCGCGACGGGAACCGGGACGGCACGGTCGTCACTTGGCCGTGTGACCAGCCGCGCCTGCGTTTCGTCTTCTCTGCCAAGCACATCGAAGAGGATAGACGAGCGAACCGCGTCTGGCGGTGATCACAACGGCTCAAGAAAAGCGCCTTCACGATCAGGCTGCACAGTCGAGGATGGCATGATGCAGCTCGGCCGGCGTCAGATCCGCCTGCCGCGATGTCGTCACCGATCCGCCGGCGTCAAAGCGCATCAGAACATAGGGCGTGTGGCGATCTCCGCCCGGTTCCACGACACCCGGAATCGACGGACGATGATCGCCGAAGAAGGCGAGAACAGCGGAACGGCCTGACGCAGAGAGCATCATGATGAGATCTTCCAGCAAGGCATCGCTATGGCGCAGATGGCTGAGATAGCCTTCGAATCCGCCCGATGAAATTCCCATCCGGCCGCGCTGCCACGGCCCATGATTTTCCATCGTGACCGCGTAGATAAAAGTTTTTCCTGTCGATAAGGTAACGATCTCGCGGACGGCCGCGCCCACGGCGGCATCGCTGACATAGGGGCCGGTGGCGGTCGCGGATGGTGCGCAGGCCTCACTTCCCACCATCCGCCCGAACCCGATCGCCGGCATGAGGTTGTCACGCGCATAGAAGCGCAGGTCATGCGGGTGGAGGAAAACACAGCCATAGCCGCGGCCGCTCAGCTTCGCAGACAAGGCGTGGGACGCGTCTCGCCTGGCGGTCAAAAAAGGGTCGTACCGCCGAAAGCCCAAGGCCGGCTCACCCTGCCCGAACAACACGCCATATTCGGTGCGCATGGTGTAGGCGCCGAAACCGCTGACCATGAGGCGTCCACGTTGCCAGGCAGCGGTCCGCGCGCGCGCGAGACTTGGCAAGGTTTGCGCATCTTCGCGCAGCGTCGTCGGGTCGGTGAAGGATTCGCATTGAACGACGATGACAAGGTCGGCTGAAAGGTTCTGCGGCAAGGGAGCGGCAATCATTGGTCGGCGCTCGCGCCGCCATCTGAAGGCGTAGACCAGAAGTGTCAAACGCAGCCCGTGCCGCCTGAAATCTGTCACGACATTAGGCCGCCGCATCAACCGAGGCGACAGGATAGGTATCGCCAGCAATGGCGCCGCCGTTACCATCAAAGCGAGACCCAGAAGATGAGGGCTCATCCGTGTGGTCGAACCGCAAGCGATCGTCACCGCAAGCGCCACGACCCCGCCAAGGGCCAGGACGCGAACAGCGGGCGGAACCGGCGCCAGATAAAACCCAGGATAGCGGACAAATGCCCCCAGAACCGCGAGATCGGAGAACAGCAATGGCTCCCCCAACGCGCGGTTCTTGAGATTGGATCCAATGGTGAGCGCTGCGGATAACGCGATCGTGATGGCGCATGCGATCAACGGATTTCCCGTCGCGAAGAGCCCCGCTCCGACGATGACAAGGGTCACCAGCAGCCGCCAGTGCAAGCTTTCCGGTGCCCGCCCGCCGCGACGCCGTGGCACGGCCGAGCCATCCAGGATCTCAGCCGCGGCAAGGGTTATTGCGATATACGATAAAGTAATGATTGAGCAGATCACGATGTTTGTATCGGCAACTTTTGTACTCGGAAAGTTCGAAAGACGCCGTCCATCACGTAATTGTGGCGTTAGCAAGATTTCTTGAAGGTTAATCGGGATATGGAACTACATTTTATATAGGTTGCGTTAACTCTAATAGAAGACATAGTTAAGTTTCAGTTCAGTATGGGGGCATCTTGCACGTCGTTCGCGATCAAGAACCTGCGTTCCCAATGATCCGCCCGGTAACGTCGAATGAATTTTCACGTTTTCCGGATCAATACCGTATCACAATGGCTTTGTTGCGCGCGCCACCTTTCGCAGCCTCAGCGTCTTCTATCTCTAGACTCGTTCCGGTATCGGAAAATACTGTCGAGAGTGATGATGAGCGCCTTATTGGCCGCGCGCTTCTGAAGCGGAGGGTCGGCGGGCGTTTCTGGGATCCGCGCCCCACGCCGCGGCTGCGTAGTGTGTCCTTGATCGTGCCGTCAGGCCCGCCGAGCGCGGCGCGCGACCTGTGGCGGCGCGTCTGCGAAGGTGCGTCGGCCGCGAACCTCCTTCTCGTCTTGCCCCGGCTGACGGATGGATTCGCGGCGCTCGCGGCAGAGGTCACGCAAACCGGCGGCATGGTGGTAGGCGCCGCCGATCCGCATGCATTGCTGGACGAGGCCCGCGACATCCATGTCACGGCGATGAGCGACCTTGGTCTGCTTGGTCTATTTGCCGGCCTGCCGGTGTGGTGGCATGGCGTGGACAGCCCGTCACCCACGATGATCCCGCACCACGAGGCGGCGAAGGCCGCCGTCTGGCTGGTGCGCGGCACGGCCTATACCGATCCCTTTACCAATTTGCCGACAAGTGCCTCTGACACCATCGCGCTGCTCGCCGATTGGCGGCGCATGATCACACGCAACCGCGAGGTCGCGGTATGCGCCGGCATGTCGCTTTGGAAGCGACGCCGCATCGCCCAGTTCTTTACAACCGGTGCCGATGCACCACCCTTCCGCAGGCGGACAGCCGAGATTCTCCGGACAGCGCGATCGAGACACGGCGCCGTCGCCGTCTGGTCGACGCGCATCCCCGAGACATTGGTCGCGACGGCGGAGACGGCGGGCGTCGCGCTGCATCGGGTCGAGGATGGCTTTATCCGCTCGCTTGGCCTCGGCAGCGATCTTTTGCCGCCAGCCTCCATTATCGTCGATCGCCAAGGGATCTACTTCGATCCCTCCCGGCCAAGCGACCTCGAAACGCTCCTTGCGACCACGACCTTCGACGAGGCGTTGCGGGCGCGGGCAAAGAACCTGATCGACCTCGTTATCCGCCACGGCATCTCGAAATACGCTGCGGGAGGAGACGCCGTGGCAATCCACGCGCAGGCCGGGCAGCGCGTCATCCTGGTGCCTGGACAGGTCGCAGACGACCTCTCGGTGCGTTTGGGCGGCGGCTTGGTGCGGGGCAACGCTGACCTTTTGGCGCGCGTCCGCGCCGCCAATCCCGAGGCCTTCATCGTCTATCGCCCCCATCCGGACGTCGAGGCCGGACATCGACCGGGCGCCATCCCTGACCCTGTCGCTACCGGCCTTGCCGATCAGGTGAGCCGCGGTGGCGCCATGGCGCCGCTGATCGTCGCCGTGGACGAGGTGCATACCCTCACGTCTCTCGCCGGCTTCGAGGCTTTGCTTCGCGGTCGCAGGGTCGTGACCTACGGTCAGCCCTTCTACGCGAGCTGGGGTCTGACCCAAGACCACGCCCCGGTCACGCGGAGGCAGCGGCGTCTGACGGTCGAGGAACTCGCGGCGGCGACGCTGATCCTCTACCCACGCTATGTCGATCCTCGCACGGGCCTGCTTTGCGGCCCCGAAACGCTGATCGCGCGCCTGGCGGATGCGGCCTTGTGGCGGCCATCTCGTCTCATGCGCTTGCGCCAGTTGCAGGGGCGGCTCAAGCGATTCCGGCGCGTGAGCGTTTCGCCATGAACGCGATATCACCACCCGAACGGGCCGACATGCCTGTGGAAGGCCGGCGTCAGGTCTTGTTGCTGCAGAGCCTGATGGGACCGTTCTTCCGACGGATCGGCCAGGCCTTGTTGCGCGACGGCTACGGCGTCCACAAGGTGAACTTCAACGGCGGCGACCAGCTCTTCTGGCGTCTTCCGGGGGCCATTAACTACACCGGTCGGCCATCGGATTGGCCGGATGCCTTGGCGCGCATCATCGCGGCGCGGGGCATCACAGATGTGCTGCTGTTCGGCGATTGCCGCCCCCTGCACAGTGCCGCCATCGCCGTCTGCCGTAACCTGCATATCGCCGTGCATGTCTTCGAGGAGGGCTATATTCGGCCCGATTGGGTGACGCTCGAACTGGACGGCGTGAACGGCCATTCCTCGCTGCCGCGCGACCCGAACTATTACCGGGACCGCGCGGCTCAGCTACCGCCCGCGCCCGAGCATCAGTCCGTCCCCTCCTCCTTCCGCCGCAGGGCTTTGGAGAGCATCGCTTACAACGCCGCCGACCTGCTGACCCGGTGGCGATATCCCCACTGGGACAATCATCGGCCCTGGCACCCGCTGATAGAAGGGGTCGGCTGGCTCAAGCGTCTGTCGGATCGCAAGGCCGCCGCCGCGCGCACGGCAGCGCTGCTGGCAAGGCTTGAAGCATCGCCTGAGCCCTATATGCTGTTCCCGCTGCAGCTGGATGCCGATGCGCAGGTGCGGCTGCATTCCTCCCTTGACGGCGTGGCAGATGCCATCCGCCAGGTGGTCGCCTCCTTCGCCGCGCATGCGCCGGCCCAGCTGCGGCTGATCGTCAAGGAACATCCGCTCGACAACGGCGTGACGGACTGGCGCGCTCTGACGGCCGAAGCGGCAGGGGCCGCGGGTGTCGCGGCGCGTGTCGATTACATGGAGAGCGGTGATGTCGCCGTCATCGTCCGCGCTGCGCGCGGGTTGATCACCATCAACAGCACCACCGGCACTCTCGCTCTCGCCTGCGGCGTACCCGTGATCACTCTTGGGCATGCCGTCTACGGTCTGCGTGACATCACCTTTCAAGGCACGCTCGACGAATTCTGGTCGAACCCCGGGCTGCCCGATGCGGCGACCTTCGCGGCGTTCAGACGCGTGCTGATTGACCGCTGCCTCGTCCCCGGTGGGTTCTTTTCGGAACCGGCGCTCGAAAAGCTGGTCAACAGCGCCATCGCACGGCTGGAAGCCCATTCCCCGCGCCATTTTGCCGCCACCTCCCGCGCCTGCAGAGATCGCACGGCGACCTCCTCGGCCTACGAACCCCTCGCGCTCGGTCACGGCCTGGAAAGTGCGCGCGGATGAACGCATCGCCTGGCCGCATCTACACCATGCCGCGGGTGATGCTCGACATTTCGCGTCTGCTCTCGCGGGCAGCCGAAGCAGTGCCGACCGGCATCGATCGCGTTGAACTGGCCTATGCCGAATACCTTATCGGCCAGGTGCCGGATGCTACGGAATTCGTGGCGTTGCATCCGCTCGGCCGCTTCGGCACGCTTCCCTTCGAAGCGGCGGCGCGGTTCATCGGTCTCCTCTCCACGCGTTGGGCCGGTGCCGGCGGTGATGGTGGCTATGCGACACGTGCCGGGCGCTGGCTGCTTCATGGCATGATGCTTCCCGGGGCGGAGCGCCGCTACGAAGCCAAATCCGTCCCGGAGCGTAACGCTGCCTATCTGCTGCTGTCGCATCATCATCTGACACGGCCGGCGATCATCTCCGAGACCCTGGTACGCCGCCGTGTCGGCGCTTTTGTTCCCATGGTTCACGACCTGATCCCGAGCGATTATCCGGAATATGCCCGGCCCCGGGAGCCCGCGAAGCACTTGCTCCGTATCGAGACCGTCGCCCGTTATGCGGACGGCGTTCTGGTGCCGACTGAAACCGTCAGACAATCCCTGATCCCGCATTTCGAGATCGCAGGTCGCCCCTACGTGCCGATCCGTGTTGTGTCGCACGGCGTGCACCTACGCCCGCCTTTGCTGGGTCCACACGCCCCCGCCCATCCGTATTTCGTCTGTCTCGGCACGATCGAGCCGCGCAAGAATCACCTTCTCCTTCTCAATCTCTGGCGGCGTTTGGTGGAGAAGCACGGCACCCGCGCGCCGAAGCTGATCCTGATCGGTAAACGCGGCTGGGAGAACGAGAACGTCATCGACATGATCGAGCGCTGTCCGGCGCTCCAAGGCGTGGTGGAGGAGCACAATCAGCTTCCCGACGATGAAGTCACGCGCTTACTCACGGGCGCGCGCGCCTTGCTGTTTCCGTCCTTTGCCGAAGGATACGGTTTGCCCCTGGCGGAGGCTCTGGCCCTCGGTGCACCGGTGATTTGTTCAGACATCGCAGTCTTCCGGGAGGTCGGCGGTGATGTTCCGGTCTACCTCGATCCGCTGGACGGCCTCGGCTGGCTTCACATGGTGGAGGCTTTCGCGGGGCCGGGGGCGGCGGCGCGAGAAAGCCAGCGCGCTCGTCTTGCGAGCCGGCCTGAGCCGAGTTGGCGCGACAGTGTCAGGGAAGGCCTTGCGTTCATCGCCGAGTTAGCCCAGGGCGCGGAACCCATGGCGTCGCCGGACAGAACCATGAGATCATCAACCGTGAGACCAGGCTGAGACCAAACACGGAGAGCTACACAGTTACGCGCGTGAGGCTGCCGACGGTTTCGTACAGGGTCCGGAGCCGCTTGGCATAGGCGTCGAGGGAAAAAACCTTGCCGCGCTGCAGGCCCGCCGCCCTGAGTTGGTGCGGCAAATCAGCCTCACGATCGAGGGCCGCGATACCATTCGCCATGTCGCGAACACTGAGAGGATCGATCAGCAGTGCAGCGCCGCCAGCAATCTCCTCCGTGGCGCCCCCCCGCGATGTCATGACTGGTGTGCCGAGCGCCATCGCTTCCAAGATCGGCAGACCAAACCCTTCCGCGAGGGAGGGAAATAGCACGGCGTGCGCCTCCGCTATGGCGCGAATGAGAGCTGGTCGGTTGGACCAGACAATGCGCTGCACCGCGGTACGGCCAAGAGGATGGCGGGTCGCCGGGGCCAGTTCGGCCGCTGCTCCATCCCCGTCTGGACCCAGAATGACAAGCGGTCTCGTCACGCCGCTCTCCGCATGGGCTTGGATGAGACGGCCAATGTTCTTGCGCCTCTCCACGGTGCCGAAGACCAGGAAACTGCCCGGCGGACACAGCGGCGTCACCGTCCGCGCATCCCGAAGCAGGGCTGCCGGCAGATCGATGGCCTGGGATAGGTTGACGACGCGCTCAGGCGCTGTGCCGAATTCTGCGATCACCTCGTGGCGAACGGTTTCCGAAACCGTCACGACGACTGCCGCTTGAGCGATCACCGCAGCCAGCAACCGCCGCATCCGCACCGAGGCGATGCCCGTCAGTTCCGGCTGGCGGAGAGGAATCAGGTCATGGATCGTCACCACATTGGGCACGCCCCGCAGATGGAGCGGCAGCGGATAGGTCCAATGCATGATCGCGGGTAGCGCATGGCCGTGAAGCCGGAGTGGCAGCGGTCGCCGATAGAGGTTGAAATGTACCTGCGCAACACGGAAGAGATCGGGCGATACTAAATCGCTTCCGCAGGAATAAAGCCGTCGCGTCGGCTGAGCCGCGCGTAACAGTCGCGTGACTTTCGTGGATGTGCCGGTCGCAGTGACGACGTCGGTGCGGACTCCTTCGCGCTGACAGGCCTGCAAGAGGACGGTCGCATAGGTCGCGACGCCGGTGCCCTCAGCGGTGCCGAGGTTGCGGCCGTCGATCGCTATTCTCAAAAGCGAGATTTGGTTTTCAGCGCCGTGCTGAAAATCCTGTCCCACAAGATCGCGGTGATGGCGTAGTTAGCGGGCAGACCAGCGTGATGATGCCGCAAATGGTGTCGCTTCACCCGCGCCAGAAGCCGGCCGCGCATCGGGAACTGATGACAGGCGTAATGCGTTGCGTCGTAGATGACGTAGCCGAGGATGAAACCAAGATACAGTCCCGACCCCGCGACGCCGAACGCGACATGAAAGAGCAGCCAGAACAGCGCTGCCAGCACCAGGCTCACGCTGAGGGGCATAATGTTTCGATAGGGGTCGGCGGGATCTATATGGTGGTTCTCATGCGCCAGGAAGATGATGCGCTTGCCAAACGTGGAACGGGCATTGTAATGAAATAGAAAGCGGTGAGCGAGATATTCGAACAGCGTCCACAGCGCCAGGCCGGCCAGAACAAGGCCGACCGCTGCTAGCAACCGCACAGGGCTCAGGCACGTCGCGCGTGTGGCCGCGACCAATAGCCCTAGCCAGACTACGGCGAAGACCAGCGGGGGCATCAGGGTCAACCGCTCGAGCGCGGAGTTCTGGAATAGACGAACACGTGTGCGTCTTGCAGAAGGGATCATGGTGCACGCAGTCCTCGATCCAAAACAGCAACGCGCCGGGACGCCACCATACGCCTTCCCATCCTATTCTCGACTGCGTGTCGTGATCACGAAGCCGTTAGTCGCCGACTGCGATCGCCGTAAGAACCGGTTCATGCGCCGTCCGTATCCCGCTGATCGTGCCCGCGACGATCTCAAGAGCCTGATCGATCTCTGCGTGGCTATGCTGGGTGGAGAGAAAGAAGCGTAGGCGCGGCTGGTCACGGGGCACGCCAACCTGGACAATGGGTGGGCAATAAAAGCCATCCGCCAAAAGCGCATTCGCGCTGGCGACCGTTTCCATATTGTCGCGAAAGAAGACCGGCACGACGCCGTGTCCTGTGGCGGGACCTAGATCGAGCCCAAATTCCCGCGCAGTCATCACGAAATGCCGAGAATTGTCGTGTAACGCCTCAACCCGCCACGGCTCTATCCGCACGATATCGATGGCCGTCCTGACCCCTGCGGCGAGCGGGGGTGACATGCCGACGCTGAAGACGAAGCCCGGCAAGGTATAATGCAGCCAGTCGAGCACCGGTTTGGCTGCTGCTACGAAACCGCCGCAGGCACCAAAGGCTTTCGACAAGGTTCCGATGATCAGGTCGATCTCATACGGATTGACAGCCCAATGCTCGCAGAGACCTCTGCCCGTGGCACCCAGGACACCAATAGAATGGGCCTCATCGACCAGCAGCCAAGCATCATGCCGCTGCTTGATCTCGAGCAGCCGGGGAAGGTCGGGTATGTCACCATCCATACTGTAAAGACCCTCGACCACGATCAGGCAGCGACCGTATTGGGGTCGCGCCTCCGTCAGAATGCGTTCAAGATCGTTCAGGTCATTGTGCTTGAAGATATGGGTCGTCGCCCGCGAGCCCACGGAACCGGCGACGATGCTGTTGTGGGACAACTCATCGATCAGAAGAAGATCCCGCGCCCCAAGCAGGTGACCGATCACCGTGAGGTTCGTCAGATAGCCGCTGACGAGGCAAAGAGTGCCCTCAGTGCCGATAAAATCAGCAAGCTCCGCCTCAAGCGCCGCGTGAAAATCCCGCTCGCCGCCAATCAGCCGCGACGCTGAAACCCCCACGCCCTGTGTGAGTGCTGCCTCGCTCGCGGCTGCGCGAATACGAGAATCGGTGCTCAAGCCCAGATAATCGTAGTTGCCAAAGCTAACAGGACGATGACCGTCGTGCTGCGGCAGTTGATCGACCGAACCCATAAAATGCTTGACCTGGCCAAGGACTTCTCGGCCAGCGAAACGAAAACGGCGATCGGCGTAGTCGACTAGATTCATCGAGTTCATCTCATATAATGATCACACGGTCCCAACTGCGATTATGCAATCACGGAAGATCGTGTTGCTGGACGCGAAGCCGCCCGAGGACGAAGCGGCGGACGGGCAGCGGTAGGAGTCTGTCGGCAATCCTCAGCAGCGTAAAAACCCACGGCAGTACGAGATGCCCTTGATTTTGCGATGCAGCAAGAGAAATACGCTCTGCTGCGGCTTCGGGAGACAGAATCCACGGTTTCTTGCTTACAAGTCGCCGACTCATCGGGGTGTCAATGAACCCTGGCGAAACCAGAGTAACGCCGACGTTGAACGGCTGCATGCCGTGGCGCAGAGCCTGCGCGAATCGTAGTAGCCCGGCCTTGGAGCCGCAGTAGGCTGGTGCGAAGGGGAGAGCGTGAAACGCCGCGACCGAGCCGATGAGGACCACTTGGCCGCCTTTTCGGGCAGACATACGCTCGGCCAAAACTGTTGCCATCACGGTCGCTGCGACGAAGTTCACCAAGCCCAGCGCCATGGCCTGTTCCGGTCGCTCTGTGACTTCATCTGGTTTACGCATATCCCCTAGCCCTGCGGCTAAGATGGCGGTAGCGATCGGCGTCCGGCTGTCATCGTCTCTCAATGCCGCGAGGACGGCGACAGAATCTGTGAGGTCAATCACGCGGGTGAGAACATCGCGCCTCGAACAGGCTTGGCATTGTGCAGCAACTGCTGCTAGTCGCTCGCCATTCCGGGCCCAAAGCAGTAGCAAATGGTCTTGGCGTGCATAATGCATGGCTAGTGCGGCGCCGAGACCACTCGAGGCTCCCGTCACCAGAATGGCACCATAGGGTTTTACGGCGATCTTCCTGCCCCACACCATTCGTGCCAATCAAGTACTAGGTATGCTCGCGCTCGCGTGCGGCGACAAGGGTTGCGGTGCCACAGCTCGCCAAGGATGGAAAATGATTCCGCTCGCACAAAAGTTCGGTTTCCCAGTCTGATGGGTGTTCATGTAACGCCGGCCGAGACTAAACGAGATCGCAATGAGTTCTTGTCTCTGCCGCGGAAGATCTATACCGATATGCCCGGCTTTGTGGCGCCGCTCGATCTGGAACGACGGAGTATGCTGGATCCAAAGGCAGCCGCGTTCTTCCACCATGGCCGCGCCTGCTACTTCCTGGCACGTCAAAACGGGCGTCTGGTGGGCCGAATCTCTGCCCAGGTCGATCCCTTAGCCGTGACACAATGGGGAGCGCCGATTGGGCTTTTCGGCGCTCTCGATGCGGTTGATGACGAAGAGGTGATCGGGGCGCTTTTCTCGGCGGCCTGCGCCTGGCTGCAGGGTGAGGGCATGACGCACGCGCGGGGCCCCTATCTGCTTTCTGCGAATGGCGAGTCAGGCTTGATGATTTCCGGACAGACGGAACGCCCGATGATCATGATGCCATGGCATCCGCCGTATCTCGCCCGCCATATCGAAGCGCTCGGTTGGACGAAGGCGATGGACCTCCTCACCTATGAGGTCGCGGTTGGCAACAGCCTTGAAGCAGCGCATCCGGTGCCCACAATGCGGCTCAATTCCGATGGTATGGGGCACCTGACCGTGCGTCAGATGCGGCCGCGGCACATTGCTGAGGATGGCGAGATCCTCCGCACTTTGTACAACGATGCCTGGAGCGACAACTGGGGTTTCGTGCCGCTTACGACGCATGAGATGACATCAATGATCAAAGAAATGAAGCCGATCTTGCGTCCTGACTATTATGTATTGGTTGAGCGTGACGGTGTGCCTGTGGCTGTCGCCCTTTTAGTGCCCAACCTCTTCGATCTGATGGCGGATTTGGGTGGTGCGCCGTCTCCGATCGGCTGGGTGAAATTAGTCTGGCGACTCCTCAACAAACGATTCCGGTCGGGGCGCGTCATTCTATTGGGTATCAGTGCCACCGTGCGCCACACAACGCTCGGGGCCATGTTGCCGTCTCTTATCATCAAGGAACTGATGCACCGCGCTCCTTCTATGACGATCAAGACCGCTGAACTAGGCTGGATACTCGAAACTAATTCTAGCATGCGCCGCATCATCGAAAAATTTGCGTCCGAGCCCAACAAGCGTTACCGGCTCTATGAAAAAGAACTTTGATTCAATGGCTGCGAGGCTTCAGGCGATGTTCCAGTTGAGTATGTGTCAGCCCGGTATTGTCACGTTAATGCATGGAGCTCAGGTTTGGGATGAGGACAGAGATGCGGGAGCGTTCATCCCGCGTTTCGCGCGTTGTTGTCCGGACTGAAATGGCCAAGTGAGAATGAGCAAGATCAATGCTCTAGGTCGCCGAGAGGGAACCAAAAAGCATCGAAAATCCGGCCTTTAACGGAAATCGTCCTAATCCAGCCTTTAGCGGGCCTGGCGCACATTCTGTGACGCATGACTTGGTTTTGGTTCTTGGCTTGGATTGAGCGGGATAGTGTCCTGTATGAGCAAATCCCTGGTTATGACACCGCTGGCTGGTCTTGACGTCCGGGAGGCTATCCGCACCAACGCGGGTTGGATGATAGCATCTGCGGGGCCGGAGGGCGGCCCCTGTCCATCGTGCGGAATTGCTTCCAATGCCCGCCATGGTTCCTACCGCCGGTCACTGCAGGATCTACCTGTCCAAGGATCACCGGTGATGATCAAGCTGACGGTGACCAGGCTCAAGTGCCTGAACCGGTTGTGCTCTCGGCGGACGTTCGCGGGCTCGATGCCCGAAGTCACCGGTCCTCGGGCGCGCCGTACATCGAGGGTGAGCGAGATCGTCCGCCTGTTGGGTCACAATGCGGGTGGGCGTCCTTCCGGGCGATTGCTCGCATGCTTTGGTATGGCCGTCAGTGGTGACACGGTTCTGCGGCATCTCAAGCGGCATTCCCCGCAGCCGGATAGTGGCGCCTTGCGCGTGGTCGGTATCGATGACTGGTCGTGGCGCAAGGGCCAGAGCTACGGCACCATCATGGTCGATCTCGAACGTCGGACCGTGGTGGACGTGCTTGCTGACCGGTCGTCGTCGAGTGTCGCCGCGTGGTTCAGCGCACGCCCTTCCATCGAGGTCATCAGTCGTGATCGCCAGGGGCTGTATGCCGAAGGCGCACGGGTTGGTGCCCCGCAGGCTCGTCAGGTCGCCGATCGCTTCCATCTGGTCCAGAACCTACGCGAGATGATCGAGAAGCAACTCGGCCGCCTGGAACGCCCGCTGCGCGCGCAAGGCTCGGCCGCCATCGAAGACGAGGACACGAGGGCGGGCTTGCATCGCCTCCGGCAGGTCAGCTTCGAACAGGTCCGGCTGCTGTATGATGCCGGCAAGACGGCCACGGCGATCACCGAGGAACTCGGTCTCAGCCGCAAGCGCGTCGACAAGTGGATACGCCTGCAAGCGCTGCCTGAACGCAACGCCATGGCGCCGACGCCAAGATCGCCGGCATACTACCAGGGCCACCTGTCCCGCCGATGGGCCGAAGGATGCACTGTAGTCCGTCGCCTCTTCACCTAAATCCAGCGCCTCGGCTTCACGGGTTGCTACACGCATCTTTCACAGTTCGTATCGTCGTGGCGGCGGAAGACAGAGGGCACGCCAGGCAATATCGCGTCGCACCCAACAGGCCTTCTCGCCCGGGACCCTGCGACAGGACGGCAAATGTCGCCACAGATCGCCGCCAGTCTGTGCATCAAGCCGAGGGCGCAGCTGACACCACGCCAGGCAGTCGCTGTCGATGCGCTGAAGGCATCGTCCACCGACTTCTCCATGATGCGGGCATTTGCGATGCGCTTCCGCGGCATCCTCCGAGGTCGGGATGGCAGCAAGCTGGATTCCTGGTTGGACGAAGCATACCACTCCGGTATCTACGCCTTGCAGCGCTTTGCACGAACGTTGCAAGGTGATCTCGACGCAGTTCGCAATGCGGTTATCGAGCCGTGGAGCAACGGGCAGACCGAGGGTCAGATCAGCCGACTGAAAACAATGAAGCGCGCCATGTATGGCCGCGCCGGCATCACGCTCCTACGCGCCCGTATGCTTCCGCTTCAAACCATCAACTAGCACAGAATGTGCGCCAGGCCCCCTTTAGCGGAAACTAACACCCGCCTACTTGCACCATCAAGTGCTTGCACCGACGACGCCTGAAGGACAGCAGCGAGATGCCGTGCGACTGACTCCGACGACGATGTATCCAACCAACGAGATAAGCTATGGGCTATAGCGCTGCGAATTGCGGCCCGGCGTTCTGCGAGATCCCGCACAACTTCCTCATGCTCCGCCGTGCATTGGATCATGCTGGACTACACCATGCAGCCGCTCACCTCCGACTTCAGTCAGCCATCCAACACCGCGGCGCCGAACCCAATCAGCCTCCGGTAAACCCGAAGCGGTTCGCTTTCACCTTAAGATCTCTCAGGTGAGCGATATTATGCCACTTCCCTTCGATATCTTGGTAAGCGAATGGCGGTTCGCCTAGGAAAAGACCTCCCGGAACGATGTTCGAGGAAAAACTTATGACATCGTCGATCTTTAACGCGTTGCCGTTCACGAGTGCGGAGGTTCCCGTCACCCAATCCGAAATCAGCAGGGGTCCATGAATAAAATAACATCGTCCGTACAAGCGTGACGGTGGATCGCCCAGGATCTGCGCGCCGTTATATACTGTTCCCAGGCACGTCGTCGCGATGACCTTGCGTGCGGAAGCGTTCCAATAGCCGCCAATCGATGATGTCTGGCTGGTAGGGGAGCAGGCGCTGAGCGCCAGGACGCCACCCGCACTCATTAACATACGATGCCACCAGGGTCTGTTGTCATCCTCTGCCATGCGCCGCCTCCAAACGCCCCGTTCGTCCGTAATGATGGGAGGGGTGCGGACATCGGGATCCGCGTTATTCAGGCTTACCGAACATTTAATTGGAAGCCAATATGGGCGGCATGAGACTTCCTTGGAAAATCAAGCGTCCGACGGCGAGCGTAACGCCTCAACCGGTCGCTGCGCGGGGCGACGAGCGGCTTGACCGTCTAGCCCAGGTGCTCGTCGATCTTGGGCAGCTTGATGCCCGCGGTGTCGAACGCGCCAGATGGACCGCGATCGAGACGGGGCAGAGGCTGGACAGCGTGCTGATCCAGCTTGGCCTGGTGACCGAGCGCGGCCTCGCCGTGGCTTATGGCGACCTTCTCGGCATTCCAGTCGCGGCACCGACACGTTTCCCCGCCGAGCCGCTTTTTCCGGATCGTCTTCTTGTTCGCTACCTTCGCCATATGCGGGCCGTGCCGGTTGCAGAGGAGAATGGCTGCCTCGTCGTGGCCTTGGCCGATCCTCTCGATCGCTTTACCCCTCACGCCATCGCCTCCGCCACAGGCATGCGGGTCGTCACCGAAGTCGCTGTCCCCATTGAATTAGATGCGGCTTTCGAGCGTCTGTATCCGGCCATCGACGGAGAAACGGAGAGCGGGGCAGCCGTCAACCCCGATGGTGAAGCATCGGAGGAGGACGCGGAACGGCTGAAGGACCTCGCCAGCGAGGCACCTGTCATCCGCCTGGTGAGCCAGATCATCTCCCGCGCCGTAGAGTCACGCGCCTCGGACATCCATCTGGAACCTTTTGAGGATAGGCTGCGCGTCCGATATCGGCATGATGGACTATTGCATGAGGTCGAATCCCATCCCGCCCGCCTGACGCCCGCCATCATTTCGCGGGTCAAAATCATGTCGAGGCTCGACATCGCGGAGCGTCGGCTGCCGCAGGATGGCCGCATTAAGCTTCCGGTGCGAGGGCAGGACATCGACTTTCGCGTCTCAACCATCCCGTCCCTCTATGGCGAAACGGTCGTGCTGCGCATTCTCGATCGCGGGACCGTCGCGCTCACCTATGACGCGCTCGGGCTGCCACCCGCTGTCATCACGCGTTTGAGCCGGTCGCTGCATCTGCCCAACGGCATTGTGTTGGTCACCGGGCCAACCGGCAGCGGAAAAACAACGACGCTCTATAGCGGTATCATCGAACTCAATGCGGTACAGCGGAATATCGTGACCGTCGAAGATCCGATCGAGTATCAAATTCCCGGCATCACACAAACACAAGTCAAACCGCAGATCGGGCTCAGCTTCGCAAATGTCCTCCGCGCCATCCTGCGACAGGACCCCAATGTGGTGATGATCGGCGAAATCCGGGATCTGGAAACGGCGCAGATCGCCGTCAATGGCGCGCTGACAGGCCGCCTCGTCCTGTCGACGCTGCATACCAATTCGGCGGCGGCCAGCATTACGCGCCTGCGCGACATGGGCCTGGAAGACTACCTGATCACGGCAGTGCTGCGCGGCGTGCTCGCTCAACGCCTGGTGCGGCGGTTATGCGAGGCATGCCGGGTGCGGATCGACGCGCCGCCCGAACTCGTGCGGCGCTTCGATCTGGAGGCGCGGTGCGATGGCAAGCCCATGCATCTGTGGCGGCCGGCGGGATGCGCCCATTGCCGCGATACCGGCTATCGCGGGCGACAGGCTGTGGCGGAGTTCCTGGTGCCGGACGAGAGGATCGAACGCCTGATTCTGGCGCGCGCCGATCAGGCGGAGATCGAGCGGTCGGCCATCGAGTCAGGCATGGTGCCGATGTTCGATGCCGGCATTGCCGCAGCCCTCGCTGGCACAACCACCATCGAAGAGGTGCTCCGATCCTTGCGGGGCGAAGACTGATCGGTGCCGACCTTCCGCTACGTCGCGATCGATGCGGCCGGACGTCTGCAACGCGGCGTCAGCGAGGCTGTAAACGAGGCGGCCCTGGTGCAGGCGCTGCGCCGAGACGGGCTGTCGCCGGTACGCGCCGAGCCGGATCGTGGCGAATCGTTGATTGGACGGATTGATCTAACAATCACACGGCGCGGATTTCGGCGCCAGGATGTGGCGAACTTCACGCGCGAACTCGCCATCATGCTGGCGGCAGGTCAGGATCTCGACCGTGCCCTCCGGTTCCTTACGGAGATGGCGCCCAATACGCGGCTCAGGGGCTCGCTGGAGGCGCTGCGCAATGCCGTGCGTGATGGCAGCCCTTTGGCGGCCGCGATGGGGAAGCAGCCCAAGAGTTTTTCACGCCTCTATGTCGGCCTTGTGCGGGCCGGGGAGGCCGGTGGCACGCTGGCGGCAACGCTGGAGCGGCTCGCTTTAGTGCTGGAGCGCGAACGCGGGCTCGCCTCCTCCATCCGGTCGGCGATGATCTACCCGACGCTGCTTTTTATCGCCATGGTAGGCTCGGTATCCTTTCTACTGACCTCCGTGCTCCCAGAATTCGTGCCGCTCTTTGCACAGAACGGCGCGAAATTGCCGGCCTCGACGCAGTTCATGATCGATTCTGGCCATATCCTGTCCGCCTATGGGCTTTATCTCCTGGTGGCGCTTGGGGTCGCGGGCTTGGCGGCGGGACAGGCGCTGAAACGACCTACCCTGCGCATGTTTGTCGACCGCCAGATGCTACGGCTGCCCATTCTGGGCACCTTGGCGAAGGAAATCCTGGCCGCGCGCTTTTGCCGGACCTTCGGCACGCTGATGCTTAACGGTGTCCCACTGATCGCCGCTCTCACCATCGTGCGGGACGTGATCGGGAATACCGCCGCCGTTGCCGCAATGGATGTCGTGTCGGCAAGCGCGAAGGGGGGCGCCGGCCTCGCCGCGCCCCTTTCCGCATCGCGGCTGTTTCCGGCGCGGATGATCTACCTCCTCCGACTTGGGGAAGAGACGGCGCAGCTTGGCCAGCTTTGCCTGCGTGCCGCTGAAATCCATGAGGAAGAGACGCGGCTCTCTTTACAGCGAATCGTGGCGCTGCTGGTGCCCGCCATCACCATCGTCATGGGGGCGGCTGTGGCTGGCATCGTCTCGTCCCTCATCCTCGCCATGCTCAGCTTGAACAGCCTTGCCGGTTGATACCCAGCATCAGCGCGGCCGTGCGCCCCGGGGGGCTGCGGGGTTCACCCTCATTGAGGTGCTGGTCGTGATCGTGATCCTGGGCCTGTCCATCGCCCTGGTGGTCTCGCGCGGTCCTGCCCGCAGCGTCGGGCTGGATATCGAGGGTGCGGCCGGCAGCATCGCCCAAAACCTCCGGCTGGCGCGATCCCAGGCGATTTCCACCGATCGTCTCGTGGCGTTCACCCTCGACCCCACCGGCCGGGTTCCCATCGTGGACGGCACGCCGGGCGCCACGCTGGCGCCGGATGTCCGTGTCACTATCATGACCGCGACCGGGGGGTCGGTCCGGTCCCAACCCGCCATCACCTTCGCGCCGGACGGCAGTTCGTCCGGCGGTCGTGTCATCCTGGGCGCGGGCGCCCGGCATCTTCAGGTCTTGGTCGATTGGCTGACCGGCCGGGTCAATGTCACCGATGCGCCCTGACAGGACGGCGGGCTTCACCCTGTTCGAGGTGATCGTCGCCATGATCATTGCGGGCATCGCCCTCGCGGCGCTCTTCTCGGGTGCCGTCACAGGGCTTCGCTCCGCCAGTTCGGCAAGCCATTATGTCGAGGCATTGGCGCGCGCACGGTCACATCTCGCGGTTGTGGGGATCGGCACGCCCCTCGCCAGCATGACGCAGGAGGGTGACGATGGCGGCGGGTTCCGGTGGCGGCTGCGCGTACGCCCGGTTGCGACGAAGACGCTTGATGGCGAAGGGGGAAAGATCGGCGGCACCGGGAAAAATCCCCGCATCGCGCTCTATAGCATCGACGTCACGATCGGCTGGGCGATGGATGGCGGGGTGCGCAGCGTCGATCTTCATACCCAGCGGATCGGCCCTGCCGCCGCCACCACACCATGAGGAAGCGCGAGGCTGGCTTCACGCTGCTGGAAGTCCTTGTGTCGCTGATCGTTCTCGCGTTGATCATCCTGGGGCTCGCCCAGGGGTTGCGTTTCGGCGTGCTGGCGCTGCACCGGCAGTCTAGCCTCATCGACCAGCATGGCGATCTCGATGCCGTGGACCGCACGCTGCGCACCCTGATCGAGCAGATCAATCCCGGGAACTCCCATGACGCGCCCGAGATACGAGGCAATGCCACCAGCATGGAGTTCACGTCCGAGCTACCCTATGGGGCCGCAGTCGCCCTGCCGGATCGCCAGGCAGAAATCCGGCTTCTGGTCGATGGAAACCACCAGCTTCTTCTGCGCTGGGCGCCTTACAGTCACGCGACCTACCGCGTGCCGCCTCAGCCCACGGATACGCCCCTGCTGCAGGGGATTTTGCGGGTTCAGCTGAGCTATTGGTCCAGCGCTGGGACATCTGGCTGGCGCAGTGGCTGGGATCGGTCCGACATTCCAGCCCTGATCCGCATCCACATCGTCTTCCTGAACGAACGCGGCCTGCGATGGCCTGACATCGTTGCGGCACCGAGCCGTCATAGACTCTGAGACGGACGGCAGCCTCTAGCATTCTTGGTGCGACATGCATCCGTTCCAGTGGAATGATCGTAAATCGAGTGTCTTTCTTGGGGTCCTTGTCCTAAGGAAAGATTAAGGAATCGAAAAAGAAAGAGACCCCGCTGGCAATGCTCGAGCAATTCATCGGCTGGTGGTACGAGCAGATGCGGAGTCTATTGCCTCAGACGATGATTGGCGCACCACGCTGGAGCAACGCACTCCTCCTTGACATGGGCAGCGATGGATCGCGGTCCTTTCTCGTGCGCAGGCAAAGGCATCGGGAACGGACGCTCGGACCTATCGACTTCGATGCGGCTGGGTTGGCGGCCGTTCGACGCGGCCGGCGGTCGAGGGCAGCGCCCCGCGATCTTCTGATTCGATTGCCGCCCGGACGGCTGCTGGAACATCGATTTCCAATTCCTCTCGCGGCCGAACGCGATGCGGCGAATTTCTTGCGATACGAAATTGACCGCGTGACGCCCTTCAATGCCGATGAGGTGTTCTGGACATTCGACATAGAGAGCCGAGACCGCGTGAACGGTCGGCTCTTTGTCAGCCTGAGCATGCTGCCAAGGGCCGACCTCGCCAACGCGATCAGTTGGCTGACCGGCGTGGGGCTCGCACCCGCTGCGATCGAGACGCTCGGCGAGGACCAGCGTGTGCGACATCTCCCGCTCGGTGGGCCGGTGACCGCCCGCCACACAATGCCACGCCCCGTGGTTGGCTTGGCGGCTTTGTGTGGTCTTCTGGCTTTGCTGGCCGTCGTTCTACCGTTTGTCTTCCAGCAGACACGTATCGTGAGCCAGGAGCGGCGCATCGCGGCGCTTGAACCCCGCGTGGCGGAAGTGTTTGCGTTACGCGCACACATCAACGGCCAGGCTGCGGGCGCGGATGTGGTCGCGGCCGAGCGCGCTCGCGTCGGCGATGCTCTGGAGGCCTTGGCGGCGATCACCGGCATCATGCCCGATAATGCCTTCCTCACCGGCTTGAGCCTCTCCAAGCGAGACCTGACCTTGACCGGCCAATCCGGCGATGCCGCCGGTTTGATCTCTGCCTTGTCGCGCGCACCGACAATCAACAGTCCAAGTTTCTCGGCGCCCGTGACGGCAGCGGCGAATGGTCAGGGCAATCTGTTTTCGATCACCGCCAGCGTGGCGCCTTGATCGAAGGATTGCCAACAGGCCGACGTGGGCAGTGGCTCGCTTTGGCGCTCACGCTGGTGGTCATCGGTGCACTTTGGGCGGGTGTCGCTGCGCCGCTGGTCGCTTGGTATGACATGCGGTCGGACGGGATCGCACAGCGCGGGCTGCTGACCGAGCGGATGACGCGCCTGACCCTTTCTATCCCGGCGCTTCTGGCCGAGGCGGGCGCGGCACGGAACCATCAGAGCGCTGTGCGCAGTGATCTGCTTCCCGCATCAAGCGATGCGGTGGCGGCGGCGGCCTTGCAGCAGAACCTGCAGAACAAGGCGAAAGACGTGGCCGTGCCACTCAGCAGTATCGAAACGCTACTCGTTGAGCCTCGGGGCAAGTACCGGCGCATCGCCTTGCGAGTCACATTATCGGCAGCTTGGCCACAGCTCCTGCATCTTCTTCAGGCGTTGGAGCAAGGAACGCCCCGCATCCTGATCGATGACCTCCAGCTCAGCGCATCGCCCGTTTTGTCACGGCCGGACGGCGTTCCCGTGAACGCGACCTTCACCATCATGGCATTCCGTATGGCGGATGTTTCATGACATCGCTCGTCTTGCCTGTGCTGGGTGTCATCGCCGCCGTTCTGGCGGTGACGATCGTGATGGAAGTCAAAGGCTCGCATCGTCCGGTGGAAGTCCCGCCGATTGCTGCATCAATCGGCATCCCCAAGGGCGCGCGGGTCGCGGACTTTGACGAAACCGAGGATTGGCCGAAATGGGTCGGCACCAGCCTGGCCCGGCCTCTGTTCGAGCCGGACAGACGGCCGCCGGCGGTCGCCGTGGGCGCCGTGTCGCACCAGATGCCACGCCTGGCCGGGATCATTGTTACACCGACGGCGCGGTCCGCAATTTTCGTCGATGGCGCGAGCGGCCGCCCGATCATTGTGATGCAGGGCAGCCGCCTGAGCGACTTTGTCGTGCGGTCGATCGACGCGGAGACAGTCACCATCGTGACGGCGGATGGTGTGCGGGTCCTGCACCCGCGTTTCGCGACGACTAAGCTGACTACGCAGTCTGGGAACAGCGGCCTGCCTTCGGCTTACGGGTCCCCCGCTTTCCCGCCGCCACTTGCTTTCCTCCCGCAAGCGGGCATCTCAAGCCATGACGTTCCGTTTGCAGGAATTCCGGGTTTGAGCGGACTGCCTTTAGGTCTGGTGGCGACTCCAGACCAAGGCGGGCCTGCTGCGGGGGCGGCACCCGACCTGTCGCCCGATCTGCCGCTCCGTGCCCCATCCGAAAGTTCGCCATGAAGCGCCTGCTGACCCTCGCCCTCGCCCTGTCCGCTGTCGGTTGTGCGCAGCAGGCCAGTATGCCGCCAGAGCGTCTATCGCCGGCCATCGTGCCGTCTTTGGATCATGTGGATTCGCGGGTGAATGGCCCGATCGGGGCGACCAATCTTCTGCCCACCTCCAGCCAATCCTACGGCACGCCCGCAACGGTTTCGCTCCCCGCGTCCGATGCCGGCACCGGCGGGGGCACCGTCTCCCTCGTGTTCACGGATACGGATATCCGGGAGGTGGTCGCGGAGATCCTCGGCTCAATTCTCCAGGTCAGCTACACCATCGATCCGGCGGTTCACGGCACCGCAACGCTTCATACGGCGGGGCCGCTCCCCCGGTCGCAGCTTCTGCCGACGCTCGAAGCGCTGCTGGCGCAATCCGGCGCAACGCTGGTGCAGTCCGGAGGTCTGTACCGCGTCATTCCAGCGGCGGCCGGTGTGCCGACAACGTCGATCGCCACGAGCGCAAGCACGGCGGGCAGCCAGCTCTATCCGCTGCGCTATACCTCTGCGGGCGATCTGGCGCGTGTGTTGCAGCCATTTGCCGGCCAGAATGCCAAGATCATCGCCGATCCGGGCAGCAACAGCCTGATCATCAGCGGTGACCCTGATACGCGCGCGACCCTCGCAGCCCTTGCCGAGGCCTTCGACATCGATCTTCTCGCCGGCCAATCCTATGCCTTATTGCCCACGCCCGAAGGGGCGGCACAGGATTTCGCGACCTCGTTGCAGAGCGCGCTGCGCAGCCAGGGCAGCGGGCTTTCGAACGTGGTGCGGGTCGTGCCGATGGAGCGGATCAGCTCGGTTCTGGTCGTGGCGTCGCAGCCCCAATTCATCCAGCAAGCGCAACGCGTCTATGCGCTTTTGGAACGCCAACAGCGTCTCACGGTGCGCAGCTGGCACGTCTATTACCTCCAGGACAGCAAGGCCGAGGACGCGGCCTATGTGCTGCAGCAGGCCTTCACACCGAACAACATCACGGCCACGCCGAGCGGTTCGGACCAGACAAGCGCGGGGTCTTCGGCAAGCCATGCCACGGGCACCACGGCCATGGCCAATACCGGAACAGGTGGATCGGCGCTGAACGGCCTCGGCTCATCCTCCGGCATCGGGGTCGGCAGTTCCCTCAGCAGCAGCGGGGCTCAGGGTTCTGGGCTGACGCCTCAAGCCAGCGATCAAAGCACCACGCCCACGCAAACCGCCTCCAATCCGCTGCTTGGCGGTCTCAGCCCGAGTAGCGGCGGCGGAGGCGGAGGGGGCGGCGACACGGATACGATCAGGATCATCCCCGATCCGCAGAACAATTCCGTGCTGACCTACACGACGCAGCAGGAGGAAGACGTTGTCGAAGCCATGCTGCGCAAAATCGACATCCTGCCATTGCAGGTCCGTATCGACGCGACCATCGCCGAAGTGACGTTGAACAGCCAATTGCAATACGGCACACAGTTCTTCTTTCAATCAGGCGGCGTGAACGGGGTTCTCAACAACGCGGCCGCCACGGCCTCCTATGCGGTGCCGCGGGCACTCGCGCTTGCGACGACGTTTCCAGGTTTCGTCCTGAGCGGCAATGGCGCCGGCGGGGCGCCGATTGCTCTGCAAGCGCTGCAGGCGGTCACGACGGTACACGTCCTGTCCTCGCCGGAACTCATGGTTCTCGACAATCAGACGGCGCATTTGCAGGTGGGCGATCTTGTTCCCTATCTAACCTCAAGCTCGCAAAGCGCGATTGCGAACAATGCTCCCGTCATCAACAGCGTGAGCTATCAGCCGACCGGCGTCATTATGAACGTGACGCCAAGGGTGAATAGTGGCGGTCTCGTGACCCTCGACATCTCGCAGGAGGTGAGCGCCATCGATGCCGCCGTCACCACATCGACGACCGGAATTTCGTCCCCCACTTTTTCCGAGCGCAGCGTGACCTCGCGTGTCGTCATCCAGGACGGTCAGACCGTCGGTCTCGCCGGATTGATCACCGACAATGCGAGCAAGAGCAACGCGGGCATTCCCTTCCTCAAGGATATCCCAATTCTCGGTCTGCTCGCCGGCACGCAGAACAATCAGCGCACCCGGACGGAGCTTCTGGTTCTGATCACACCTCATGTCTTGTACGATCAGCGCGATGCTCGCGCCTTGACATCGGACCTTGAAGACCTGCTGAGGAATGCGGCAGCAGTGCCGACGGAACTCAACGGCATCCAATCCTCGGGGTCGGACGACCCGAATGAGCGGGTTCGCCGGGCCTTGCAGCTCGGCCAGTGATACGCGTCATCAGCTTGCCACCGAGGCGCGAGGAGCGTGGATTTGCGCTCCTCATCGTGCTCTGGGCGCTGGTGCTGCTGACGTTGATCTTCTCCCGCCTCGTCTCAGCGGGCCGAGGGGAGACGGAAATCGCATTCAATCTCCGCGCCGCCGCTCAGATGCAGGCCGAGGCCGACGGGCTGCTTTATATGGGCGTCTTCAATCTCCTCGGGCCGACCGCCGCAGGCTGGAAGGCGGATGGTGCCGTCCATCGGGTCAGTCTTCCCACGGGCATGGCAGAGGTTTCGATCACCGATCTTGCCGGCCGGATCAACCCAAACACGGCGTCAGCCCCGCTGCTCGCGGCTTTGCTGCATCAGGTGGGGGCGGATGCGACGACTGCAGATGCCGTGGGCGAGGCCATCACGGACTGGCGCTCGCCAGACGTCCAGGGCCGGTTCGAGGCGCCACAATACCGTGACGCCGGTTTGCCCTATGCTCCGCCGGGCGCGCCGTTCAACAGCCTCGCAGAGCTCAATCTCGTCATCGGGATGACACCGGCGCTCTTGGCTAAGCTGACGCCGCATCTCTCTTTGTATAACCGCGATAACCCCAATCCCGCGATCGCCGACCCCACCGTCCGCGCGGCACTGAGGCAGGTTGGGATCAAGATCGATGTCTCGCAAACAGCGCTCCCTCCTAAAGACGTGTTCATGACAGCGATCGTCCCTTCTAAAGGAGGAACGTACGGAATAAGGCACGCAGATGTCGAGTTGCGAACCTCATCCTCCGACTTACCATTCAAGATCCTGACTTGGTCAAACTGAACAAGCTAAGTCTAGATGACATATTATAAAACCCTGAGTTGCGGAGCCAGGGTTTTAGGAGAGATCGCAATCTCGTGAAGCATCCTTGAAGCGATTTATTAACTGCTCGTTGCATCCAGTTTATGTTTCATTCGTAACAGGGAGGTGCTGCAATTTCTGCGGCAAAAGCATAGTGATGGAGGGTAACACGTGGCCGAAACATCAGAGACCATCGAAACCAACCGGGGTTCACATCGTCGCGGCTTAATGAAGACTGTGGGGCTTGGCCTCGCAGGCACCGCGCTTGCGGCAGCTGGTACCGCAGGCCTCGGCTTCGGAACGACACCCGCGCGCGCGGATGCCACGCTCGACGGCGAAATTCTCAACTTCGCACTTAATCTCGAATATCTCGAAGCGGAATATTATCTCCGCGCCGTGACAGGTTCGGGCATTCCGGCCAATCTGACAGGCGGTGCCGCGACTGTCACGGGAGGCTCACTCGTTCCCTTCCAGAACACCGCGATCGCCTATCTCGCCCAGAAGATCGCCGTGGACGAGTTGGCGCATGTCAATTTCCTCCGCACCGCGCTCGGCGCTTCAGCCGTGGCCGAACCGAACATCGACCTCAGCGACAGCTTTACGACATTGGCGCTTGCAGCCGGTCTCATCATACCCGGTCAGACCTTCAACCCCTTCGCGAGCGAGACGGACTTCCTGATCGGTGCCTATATTTTCGAGGATGTCGGTGTTACCGCCTATGCTGGTGCCGCCGCGTCGTTGACGCCTGCCACTCTCCCCTATGCCGCGAGCATTCTTGCGGTTGAGGCTTATCATGCCGGGGCCATTCGTAGCCGCCTTGGCGAAATCGGCGGATCGGCCGCGACGAACATGATCTCGGCGCTTCGCCAAACCTTGTCGGGCGTCGGTGACAATGGCGTCAACTACCAGAGCAACATGTTCAACTTCACGAACGTGGATAGCAATGGCCAGGCCTATCGCCGGACGCCGCAGCAGGTGCTCAGCATCGTCTATGGTGGCGGCACGGCCAACGGTCTGTTCTTCCCGAACGGCATGAACGGCGCGGTCACGACGACCGCATAAGCGGTATCTTGCACGCGACAGCGGATGACGACGATCCGCTGTCGCATGGTGTTTACTCAATTACAGATCTGCGCGTCTCCTGAAGCCGTGCCGCTCGGACCCAGAGAACAAAGATCATAGTCGTGGCCACTTCTTTCCGAAGGGTCGCGATAGACATATGCATGGTTCCAGGGATCGACCGGTGCTTGCGTCGATTGTACATACGGCCCGTTCCAGTTCGCGACGTCGGGCGGCGCTTCTACCAAAGCACCCAGTCCTTGCTCCGTTGATGGATAGGCCCCGACATCGAGCTTGTACATGTCCAGGACGGATGCCAGCCGGGCGATCGACTGATGCGCGATGGAAACGCGCGCACCGCCAAGCTGGCGTAAGACGGCGGGTGCGACAAAGCCGATCAATAATCCTAGAATGACGATCACGACCAGAAGCTCAAGGAGGGTGAAGCCCCGTTCCCTGTGTGCATCATCCGGTGCATCGACAGGATGCGCGTCCTTGCCGAGAAGACACGCTTTCGCACGGCTTCGTGACCGAGTAAGATCCCGCAAAATTGCGCCGAAGGCTGCTGCCATTATGATCCCTTTTCTCTCGTGCATGGCGCTGGTCGCGTCGATCTACTCATTGCCACCCCGTGTTCTGCCAGCCATTCAAGCCGTGGAAGGAGGCCATGTGGGCGACATCCACAACAATCTTGATCGCTCACAAGACCTAGGCGTCATGCAGATCAACACGCTGTGGGTTCACCCACTTGCTCTTTACAGCCATCGGACCGATTTGGATGTTCGCATGCGGCTGATTACCGATCCATGCTTTAACATCGCAGCGGCTGGGGCGATTTTGTCCAGCTATCTCAATGAAGAAAGCGGTGACCTTATGCGCGCGGTGGGCGATTACCATTCCCACACGCCCTTGCTCAATGTCTCGTATCGCGCCGAAGTAATGCGTTCCGCCAGAAAACTTTTCGCACCTGAACGGAGTCGTTAGACGCGGATTTCGATCAACGTGGCGTCGCGACCAGATCAAGGTGATCCACTGCGCGCTCCACAACGACGCTCAGGATCCTATCTACGGTCTCGTGTGGCGCGCGAAGACTGCCGTCCGGCTCGACAACCGACAGGTTGTAGTCCAGGCTCATCAGCCACTCCAAGTAGTCTTTGCCCGTGATGCCGGAAATACCCGGCATCATCGTTGGGCTGAATTCGCTGACTATGACGGGACGATGGCACCGGATCGTCTCTAAGCCCCCGAGCAAAGCGTTATATTCGGCGCCCTCGACATCGACCTTGATGAAATCAATTTTCTCATGTGAATCGATAAGCGAATCAAGGCGGACGCAGGCTACCGTCTCCGCATCCAAAAGCTGCCGGACTTGTGCGGGTAAGCCGGATGTCGTGCCGTTCGAATGCGAAGTGTTCAGGATGAGAAGTCCTGCATCACGCCCCGCTGCCGTTTGCAGGATCCGCACATTGTCAAACCCGTTTGCGCGGCGGCTGGCTTCGACAAGGCGGACATTGCGTGGATTTGGTTCGATGGCCAGGACGCGTCCGGCGGGCCCGACAAGCGCCGCAGACAGCATCGTAAAATAGCCGATATTGGCGCCGATATCGACGACGCTCATGCCGGGTTTAAGCAAGGACTTAAAAACGTGAGCGACCTCGCGCTCGTAATTATCCTCGCGGACGTATTTTCCAACGGAAGCATCATCTGACGACGAGTAAATCGAAAACTCCGCCAGACGAGTGAGCACGACGTTGTCCGACAGTGCGGCATTGCCGAGACGCCGACGCGTGAACTCAAGACTCGTGAGGTAGCTCGCAACGATGCCCGACAGTTCTTCTCCAGCGCGGCTCGAATGACCGCGCCACTCTTCCCGATTAGGCATGCGACCGAGCAAGAGCCGAAAGCAGGCAAGGATATCCGAGTCCGTCGCCGTATCGCTATACGGAGAGTCCCACGGCGTCAGCCCGGTTGAGCGCGCGTTACGCTGTCTTATGAACGGCAATCGGATAGGACCTGCTCCATTTGGAACGGATTGTCTGCAAAGATGGTGGTATGCCAGCGGACCCCAATTGTCGAGGGTGACCCAGCATGTGGCTACGACGGCCTTGCGCGGCGTGACGGACACCGGCAAAAATAGTCTCGGTTGGCTCCTCAAGCGCCAATCGCGGGAGGCTTGTCGTGACGTTTGTGTCTTATGCCCAGAATTTCGAAGACGTGATGCTCTGGCGGGCCTTGTCCGACGTCAAGAACGGTTTCTACATCGATGTCGGCGCCGCCCATCCCGACATCGATTCCGTGACTCGCGCTTTTTATGATCGCGGCTGGACAGGACTTAATATCGAGCCGACGACCGAATATAGCCTGCGCCTGGCCGCCGCCCGTCTGCGCGACCGCAATCTTCGCGTGGCCGTCGGCGCGCAACCGGGCCGCGCAACCTTGTTCGTGGTGGATGGCACCGGTTTGTCCACGCTCGACGAATCGGCTGTTCCAAGCTTGCTCAACGCCGGAATGGAGGTGCGCCGAGACGACGTCGAGGTCACAACGCTTGCCGATCTTTGTCAGCGTTACGCCCCTGCGGACGTGCATTTTCTGAAGATCGATGTCGAGGGCGCCGAACGCGCCGTTCTCGTCGGAGCCGATTTTGGTCAATACCGGCCTTGGATCGTCATCGTTGAAGCCACGGCCCCTATGTCGACGATCGAGGTGCACGCTGATTGGGAGCCGCTGCTCCTTCAAGCCGGCTACAGCTTCGTCTGGTTCGACGGTCTGAACCGCTTTTACCTGGCCGACGAGAAGCGTCCTGCGCTGGCAGCGGCGTTTCGAACCCCGCCCAATGTGTTCGATGACTTCATTCGCGCGAATGACAGCGAATGGGCCCGCCGTATTCATCAAGCGGAAACCCGCGCGACAGCGCTTCTTGAACGGGCCCAAACCGTAGAATCGCGCCTACAGGAAGCGGACTTGCGCATCGCGCGCGAAGTGGCGGCGGCCAGCACGCAGATCAAGCAACGCGACGTGGAGATTTCAAACCTGCGTGCCGCCCTACGCTCCGAAGAGCAGATGCTGGAAGCCGCGAAGGCGACCGCAGTGGCGGCTGAGTCGCGAGCGATCGCTCAATCCAGCCGCGCCGAATCCGACTCGGAACGGGCGTCGATCTATCAACGGAGAGAGGCGGAGGCCCGCGAGGCATTCGAGGCGATTCGCGGCAGCACTTCCTGGCGCGTGACCGCTCCACTGCGCCGGTTGCGTTCCAAGCCGACATCACCCGGACCGGTTCTAAGCGATGCGGTATCCGAGCCCGCCTCTCTCCCAGTGCCGAGCGCGCCGATCACACCACGGTCCATCACGCTGCCGGTGCTTCCGCCGCCGCCACCGCAGTCCTTCCTGGGTCAAAACCGGCTTACGATCCACCAGTTCCACTCGGGCTCGGCCGTCGGCGACGCAATTACGAATGCCATGTTTCTGATGCGCCGCACCTTGCGCGCGATGGGCTACGAAAGCGATATTTTTGTCGAGCATCGGGACCCGATGTTGGATGCGGAGCTGCGCCTCATGGGCGAATTGCCAACCCATGATCGTTACATTCTCATCGTCCGCTATTCCATGGGTTTCGATGCCTTCGGCCGGATTGCTGCCTTGGCCGCGCCCAAGATTCTTCTTTATCACAATATTACACCGCCCGAGTTCTTCGAGGGCGTTCCGTCCTTGCAGCACTATACCGCCCTCGGCCGCGCCCAACTGCCCGAGTGGCGCACACGCGTTGTGTCCTCTCTTGCCGACAGCGACTATAACGCCATCGAGCTTCGCAATCTGGGCTTCGATCCCGTTCAGACCTGCAGTCTTCTGCTCGATATCGATGAAATCGGCGCACGTGCGGCGCTTCATACAGCGCCAGAAGGCAAGGTCTTCACCATTCTTTTCGTTGGCCGTGTCTGCGCATCCAAGGCCCAAGCTGATCTCGTCGAGATTTATGCGGCGTTTCGCACAGGCTTCGACAAGCCCTCGCGGCTGGTCCTCATTGGTCGGCACGGTGGCGACGAAGATGTGTATCTCGAAGGCGTGAAAGCGCGCATCGCCGCGCATCACATCACTGATCATGTCGTGCTCACCGGCCTCATTTCGGATCAGGCGCGCGATGACTGGTATGCTGCGGCGGATGTCTATCTGTCGATGAGCCTGCATGAGGGCTTCGGCGTGCCACTGGTGGAAGCCATGGCCTTCGATCTTCCCGTGTTGGCGCGACCGGCAGGGGCTGTGCCCTATACCCTCCGTGGCACCGGCGGCCTTCTTGAGGATGACAGCACCGACGCGGTCGCCACCAGACTGCTCGCTCTGGCGGAAGATGCCGAAGAGCGCGGTCGCATGCGCAGCCTGCAGCGGTTGGCTCTTCAACGGTATTCGTTGGACCATCAAAGACCGTCCTTGATCCAGGCACTTGCGGCGGCGGGCGCCGCGCCCCCTATCGCTGCAGACGCGCGAAGGGCGCTGCTGGCGAATGCGCGTTTCGCGGTCACCGGACATGTCAACGGCAGCTACAGTCTGGCGGCTATTAATCGCGGTCTCGCCCTCACCTTAGACGAGGCGAAGCGCGGATCGGTGCGGCTATTGCCTGTCGAAGGCGCACCTACGGACATGTTGGGGCAGGTGCCGGAAGCGGAGAGGCCATCATTGACTGCACTGGTCGCTCGACGAAAACCCGAGACCGGCCCTGAAATCGTCATCAGCCAGCACTACCCCGTCTTTGTTCCGCCCGACGGCGGTGATCTGCGTCTCGCTTTCTTCTTCTGGGAAGAGTCCGTCGTTCCGACTGCCACGATCGCAGTGCTAAATGCCTCCTTTCGTGGCGTTCTCGCGCCGTCGCGTTTCGTAGCAAAAGTGCTTCGCGATTCCGGTTTGACGATCCCGTTGCGCGTGGTTGGTTACGCGCCCCGATTGGACTCTTTCCGTGCCATTGGCGCGGCGCGTGCCTCCCGAGGCGACCGGCCCTTTACTTTTCTCCATGTCTCATCCGGGTTTCCCCGCAAAGGCATCGATGTGCTCCTGGCGAGCTACGCTGAAGCGTTCCGAACCCAGGACGACGTCCACCTGATCATCAAGACCTTTCCTAACCCGCATAACGAGGTCGCGGCCCACATCGCGGATCTGCAAGCGACCAACGCGGATCTAGGCAAGATTACGCTGCTTGATCAAGATATGGATGAGAATGATCTCATGGCGCTTTATCGCGATGCGGATGCCATGGTTCTGCCAACGCGTGGTGAAGGCTTCAATCTGCCCGCCGCCGAAGCGATTGCCGCAGGATTGCCGGTGATCGTCACTGGCTTCGGTGGTCATATCGATTTCTGCAGCGCGGATGTCGCGCGTTTGATCGCCTATCGCTTCGGTCTTTCCGGTAGCCATCTCGCGAAGTCGGGCTCCATCTGGGCAGAGCCTGACGCCGCCGATCTGACGCTCGCCCTGCGGGAGACCTTCGGCAGAGAGCCGGTCGCGGCAAGGGTGTTGACGGTCGGAGATACAGACGCTTTCGCCCGGCGCGTGGCAGAGGCCGCCATCGATATCTTAATGATGCCGCCGCCGCCGCCGATGCGGCTGGGCTGGATGTCGAGCTATGACGTTCGCTGCGGCATCGCCGAATACTCGCGCCACCTCCTCCACGCCCTCCCGGCCACGGATCGAACCGAGACCGTGACTGTCTTCGCCGATGCGAGGACGACCTCGCAATCCATTACCGACAGCGGCATCAAAGTGATGGCGAGTTGGGAACTCGGCATGCCCGACGGCATTCGGCAGGTGGAACATACCATCGCCGCCGAAGACCCGCATGTTCTCGTCATTCAGCATCAACCCGGATTATTTCAATGGCTGGAGCTTGCGCAACTTGTTTCGTCGGCCGCACTGCGTGCACGCATCCTCGTCGTGGTGCTGCATTCGACAACGCGCATTCTGGATGTTCCCGAAGACGAGCGCTCACCAATCATCACAGCATTGAGTGGCGTGACGCGCGTCATCGTGCACACGCTGGATGACCTGAACCGCCTAAAACGACTGGGCTTGGTCGAGAATGTGACGCTTTTAGCGCATGGTGCGCGGGTGCCAGACGCCGAACCGATACCGGCGCGGATCATCACCCCCAGCTCTTTTCCCGTCATCGGGTGCTACGGCTTTTTTCTACCGGACAAGGGCGTGCCGCAGCTTATCGAGGCGGTGGCGATGCTGCGCGAGCACTATCCGAGCGTCAGGCTCCGCCTCGTCAACGCCGATTATGGAATCCCTGAATCCGCCACCGAGATTACGCTCTGTAAAGCCTTGGCTGACAGTAAAGGCGTTGCCGACGGCGTCGAATTCCATACGGATTTCCTTTCGCACGAAGAGTCACTCATGCTCCTGGCAGGCTGCGACATCGTGGCGTTGCCCTACCAAACATCAAAGGAAGCTTCCAGCGCTGCCCTCAGAACCGCGCTCGGCGCCGGTGCCCCGGTGATGGTGACACCTCTGGCGCTGTTCAGTGAGGCCGCCTCGGCGGTGGCGCGATTCAGCGGCACCGACTCCGCGAGCATCGCCGATGGTATTGGCGTCTTGTTGCAAGACCAGGCGCGGCGTCACGCGCTCCAACATCAGGCGCGTGCCTGGCTTGAGGAGCGAGCCTGGCCGTCCGTCTCGCAGAGATTTCATGATATGCTGTTGGGATTGCATATCCAAACATCGCTTCAACCGGCCGAGTTGTGCCGTTGATAGAAGAACTGAACACTTGTATCCCTCGTTAGTGAAATTTTTCCGCAAGTTTTGCTGCCTTGCGCGACGATAGGGGCCAAATGATCGACGAGATCATAGTGTCTAAAATCAAACGACTCATGCGCATTCCCAGGCAGAAGCTGCGTACAGCGGTCAAGATTCTCCGTTACCAGCGCGCCGACCTGTTGCCCTTGTTGACAAGAAATCTCAATCCCACACGCAGCGCTCGCATAAGGGCGCTCGAAGCCGAGCTTAACGCCGTACGTCACGCCTTCCCTAGTCAGTACGCCGCCCCTGCGATCCTCCCAGCCTCAGCCATTCCTGAGGTCGGGACCGTCGTCGTTTCCGTCATCATTGCAACTGACCACAGTGAGCCGGCCTATCTCGCGGAGACAATCGAAAGTCTTCGTTGGCAAACATCTCCGAACTGGGAGGCCATCCTTTGCGTCGTCAAGGCGGGCCCGGATGGCGCGCCAGTTAGCCGTCCTCGCCAGGTGCCGCAGACCTGGCGAGACTCGCGGGTCGTTCAGCTGGCGGGGGCATCGACGTCCCACGGCGCGGCTCTTCAGCAGGCCGCGCGACAGGCCAAGGGCGATTTCATCCTCGTGCTCGATGCCGGCGACCTGCTCGTTAAAGATGCGATCTCGGTCTTGGTCGCTCAGATAGCCTGCTATCCGGATTCGATTATCATCCACGGCGATGAAGTTCGCCGAGGGCGTGCGGCGCCCATCGATATCGTGACCAAGCCGGCTTGGTCGCCTGACCGGCTCGCGAGCTACAACTATTTCGGCCGTCCGACCGCGCTGAGGCGCGAAACGGTCTTGCGCGCCGGAGGTTATGCCGAGACGTTAGGCGCGGCCGCTGAGTGGGACATGGCGCTTAGGCTGACAGTGCCCTTTGCGGACAGTTTGCGCGCACCGAGCCTTCGCCATGTTTCAAGGGTCTTGTGCCATCGACTTCATGACAGCGACCGTCCGCAGCCGCATGACACGCGCTCGGCGCCGTTTCGCCTGGTCGCGGAACGTCATTGGTTACGACAGGGAGTCCTTGCGGACATTGAGACCTTGCCTGACGGCATCCAGCATGCCAGTTGGCCAATCCGTCAGCCGCCGCTCGTGTCTGCGATTCTCGCAGATATGCATGACGCACCTTCGCTGCGCGTCCTCTACCGGGGCATGGCGGAGGCGGTCGCTGCTGGAGCGATCGAACTCGTTATCATAGATCATGGAAGGCAGGAGCCGGAGCTTCTCGCACTACACCAAGCTATCCAGGCCGCGGGTGGCAAGGTGGTGCGCCCGGCCGCCGACGGCGGCTATTATCGGGCCTGCAATCTTGCCGCGGCAACCGCCAGCGGGGCGCTTCTGCTTTTCCTACGAAGGGGTGTTGAAATCCACTCGTCAGACTGGTTGGCGGAGCTCGTTCGGCACGCGATCCGACCTGGCGTCGGTGTGGTGGCGCCCAGGTCCAAACCGGTCGAACCCGGGCGGCTCGCGGCCTTGGGAAATCCACTCGGCGTCGCGGGGCCGTGCCATATCGTCAGGCGAACGGTGTTCGAGCGTATCGGCGGCTATGATGAGCGCTTCCAGGCGACGCATGGCGAGATGGCATTCTGTTTATCCGGCCGTGCGTTCGGTTACCGCACCATTTGTCTAGAGGAAGTGCTGTTCTCGTATGATCGACATCGGTCTCCGGAGGACTCAGCCGATGACGCAGCTATGCTGGCTTTGCGCATGGACGCGCTGGGCGCCACGGATCATCTGGATCCCGATCCTGATCTTCCCGTTCGGGCAACCCTACCTCATCGTGGCGATCTACCTCGGCAGTCCAGAATTCCGGACTTGAACGACGATCATGCCATGCGCTGCTGCCTGGGGCGGCGTGTCACAGATATCATCGTAGAGGCGGACGGAGATCGCCGCATAGATGATGTTCTGGCCGCCGCTAGATTTGTCATCACGCTGTTGCGCCGTCGCGATGCCCTGAGCCGGTTGTTTCCAATGGCCTTATCCGATGGTGTGCAAGGGGCATTCGCGCAGTGGCTGACGCGCGATGATGACGAATCGCTCGGTCTCGACCTTCGCGAAAAATGTATGATCCGCAAGGCATTCGAGTTGGACCTCTCAAAGAGAGGTCGCCAGGTGGCCTTTTACAGTGAGAACTTGCGGACATCTGAACCGCTCTTTCTTTTGCCGGACGGACGGTGCGCCTTGGCCGCGACCCTTGTCGTCGCGGTCGAAGCCAAATTGCTGACACGTGAAGAACTCTGGTGGACTCTACTTCAATCGGCCGAATGCGTGGGTGCAGAATTGATGCAGACGTGGCTTTACACGCCGGAGTGGCAGACCGCGTTTCCAGCAGGACTGAATGCCGCCGGGAAGGAGCACGTCGTCCAGTGGATCCACGACCGCTTCAAAATGGATGCTAGACTCTTCGATGGTCTGTCCTGGCCGCTGCCAGCGCGACGCAAGCCCAGCGATCCGGATCCGCGTGTCTACCAGAACGACGAAGTTTTGCAGAACCCTTCAGTTGTCAATGGGGTCAATATCTTTGCCCATTTCACTTACCCCTCGGGGCTGCGCGCGTCAGCGGAAAGCCTTGTCGATAGCCTGCAAAGCTGCGGCGTCGCGACATCGTTGCGAAACGTACCAGTGAATCTGTCTTGGGATGAGCCGGAGTTCGAGCGCTACAGCGGTCTCGAGCGATATGACGTGTCGATTATTCATGTGCAGCCGGAACCATATTTCACCGAAGTCTTTGCACGATCGGGCCTGCGGGAGCGCTCACCCATGACCTATCGCATCGGGTACTGGTATTGGGAGTCGGAGGATGTTCCCGATGCCTGGGACGCGGCAGCCGCGACGTGCGACGAACTTTGGGTCGCAACGACCTTCGTGAGCAATGCGTTGAAGTCTCGTTACACGAAGCCGGTTCGGGTTTTGCCGCCCGGCATCCAGATTCCCGACTTTCATCTGCTTGCGCGGTCGCATTTTGGACTACCCGAAGAAACGTTCGTCTTTCTCTCGGTCTTTCATCTGACGAGCGCCATCGAGCGCAAGAACCCCCTCGGCCTCATCGCTGCATTTCGCGCCGCATTCAGCGGGGGCGATAACGTCATGCTTGTGATCAAGACCACATACGGCTGCGACCACCCGATGCAGCTTTCCAGCCTTCGCGCGGCGGCGGTCGGTTTACCCATCCGCATTATCGACGGTGTTTATGATCGCGGCGAGACGCTCAGTCTCATGAGCGCCTGCGATGCTTATATCTCTTTGCATCGTAGCGAGGGCCTGGGATTGACCATGATAGAAGCGATGCTTTTGGGAAAGCCTACTATCGCTACGAGGTATTCGGGCAATACCGACTTCATGAACGACAGCAACAGCCTGCTTGTTGACCATCGTATGGTGACGTTGGAAACCGACCTCCCGAACTATCGTCGTGGTCTTCGCTGGGCGCAGCCTTCCGTCGATCATGCCGTTGTTCAGATGCGGTATGTCTTTGAAAATCGCGACGCAGCGCGTGCGCTAGGTCTATGTGGAAAGTCGGATCTGGTGGAGACGATGAGCCATCGTCGAGCCGGCGCAGCCATGGTTCGACGCCTCGCCGAACTGTAGCCAAGACGCGTAGCGATGGGTAGGAGTGGTATCGTCAGCACAGTTCCCGTCGAGGGCTTTCCGCTCCCCAATACGTGTGAAGTTGCATCGAAATCGTCTTTGCGTTGCACTTCCTGGGCTGCGATGGGCAAGCCGAGATCCGAAGGGACATCGACGTCGGATATTCTATCCACAAGAGAACCTGATAGGCGTGACGCTGTGCCAATGCCCTGGTGAACCTCCCCCGAACGGACGATTGTTGGCGATTATAAACGCAGAAATAATGAAGCTTCGGCAGCTTGGATCGCCGTTCTCAAACATCCGCCTGCCAAACGAGTTATGGGAGGCTGCCAATGAGACCCATCATCAGCGCTACACATCCTGTGAAGTCTGGTTGGCGGCGGGGCCTCCTCTTGCGCGCGAGCCTATGCTTGGCGCTATGGGCTTTTCTGACTTTTGCCCCGCTGAGAGCGTTCGCATGTAGTGTGGTAGCGCCCATAGGCAGCCCGGGGCAATCGGGAGCGGGCGTCACAGTAAACTGAGGTTTTACCTGCAACACGGCGCCATAACCGACAGGAGCGATGTTGTCCACCGCCAATCCCGAGCCTGGCGGTAGCCCAACAAGTTATACAGGCATCGACCAAGTGATAAATCCAACCTCCCTCATTTTCTGCCAAAAGGACAGCAGGATTGTTTGCGGCGCTCTGCTGCAGTTTATGTCCGTGACGAGCTGCGCTTCGCTGGCGCCGGTAAAGTCGGTTCCCCTTAAGAACTGCGAGGACTGCGCATCGACACAACGCAAATGCGAGAAAGTGGCCGACGGGTATCAATGCGTTGGAGTGGCGCAATAGAAGGCCGACCAGAGCATGCTGTCTCCGGAAGATAACTCTGGTGGTGGTTTATAGCGAAGGACTGCGGATTGCGGACTGCACGTCGCCATTGGAGTTTCAGTACAATTCGATCGAACTGAGCATAGAGTTGCTCCTACCAGCATTATTTTTCCGGGCAGTCCCTATGTGGTGCCGGTCTTCCTGAAGTCGAACGAGGACCATCCAGTTGCCGATAGTGGTTCTAAACCCTGCCCTCGAACCATAGGCGCCCAGGCGACGCGTAAAGCAGATACACAGCCACTGCCTGCAGCCCGAGATCTGGCATTGCCCTTAAAAGGACCGCGTAGCCGTGATAGGGAGGCGCGAACGTCCAGATCGTGTCGACTGCAAAGTTTAAGAGAAACCAGATCCTTGCCCATCGTCTGCCAAATCCGAGTTCCCATACTGCCACAATTGAAAAAGATGCTGTCAACAGGTAGAAGACAACGATCAGCTCATCGATGGTCATCTGACTGGTGGTGATCAGGCCGCCGAGCTGCGTGGCGATCATCTTGGGGATTGTTGCCAATGACTGATAAATGCCGGCAACGGCGGTCCAAGCAGTCCAGGCCCAGAGAAGCCATTTGGCAGAGCGCACAGCGCGTCGCGCGTCTGTCGCGCCACTCACAGGGAGCACAACGCGCAGTACCATGGCCAGTCGTGGTCGGCCACCAGGAGAACCGCTCTTGCCAGCAATTATCACGCTCAGGCTGGTTTAGCGCCTGGCATGGAGCACTTCACAAACTTCCCCACATGGTCGCGACAATGGACAACCTTACTCGTGGGCGACGGGCACTTCACGAACTTGCCCGCGCTGTCCCGGCATTGAGCCGCGTAAGCGCTGGACGTGGCAAAACCCAGGATCAGTGCCGCAGTCAGTAGATGACGCATCTCGCTCTCCCAATTGGAACAACCCAAGTTGAGGGCGATGGCTGGAATCGCAAGGGTAAGCAGGGCGGCCAGAGATTTTCCGGCATCACCACTGTCGGCTGGCGTAGGCGGCTTAGGCGGTCGTGTCCATATCGCGCGCGGCACCGAGGGGGTTGCAAGCGGCGGCCGTGGCACGCGCGAGCAAGATCATTCGCCGGGCCGCGACGCCTGCTCCAGCCATATCGCCGATCGCATGGGCCAGTATCAGTGAACCATCTCGCCGTCAGGTTGCCCTTCATTAATCGCCCGTACGCATGCCTCCGTGACGAAAGTCAGAAACTCTTCCAAAACCCGCGTCTCACCCTCGGTTAGCCCTTCACGGTCAATATGAACAACCCTTGGGCCTTTGCCTGTCAGTTTCCTCACGACCGGCCGCCTTCTTTTTCGTTCTTAACGTGGAACTGCACACCCGGGTCGGCAATCGAGCGTTCGACGTGGGCGAATAGCCGCAAGGCTTAGAGCGAGCGTCGCGAGAGGCCCCGGGAGTTCGGGGAGTCAACCCAAATGGGCGTGCTTGCTGAACAGCGCTACTTTGTCTTCATACGTGAGACGTACTATGCAGCCGCAACCCTCGCACTCGAAACTCCGAATCGATTGGAACCACATACCTCTTTTGGCTACTTCATGGCCACACTGCTTGCATAGCAGGGTGAGGTAGACGTTCAATAAGTTGCTTGAAAGCACCAGCGCCGCAGCTCCAATTTCGGTGTCAGTTACAGGCGACCACATCGCCTCCCTTCGAACTCCGGCCCCGTAAGGTCTCAAGGGGCCATCTGCATTGCCTTCCGACATCTTCCGTCTTGTTGTTGCCCCACCTCGTGTGGGAAGGTTTCCGTCGTTGGCAGCAAAAGAAACAGCCTACGTCGCACCATCCCGAGGTCTATACGCCCATATCAGCCTGGCTGGAGCCGAAGCTTTTCGTTGCGGCCAATTCGTGGAGAACAACCCGTGGCCTATGGGGAGCAGAGAGCGAGCCGCGTGGGTCGCTGGTTGGCTCAATGCTCAAGCACTGGTTAAGCCTCCTGCTGGTTCTGTCGCGATTCTCGCTCAGCATCGCGTCGATCAATGTTTCCGTCCCGGTCGATTGCCCGGTAGAGGTAGCACCGCCGGCCGCGGACCTTCAGATAGGTCTCGTCAACATACCAGCTGACGCCGGCTGCGCGCCGGGTCCAGTGAGGCCGTTTGCGCAGCGCGTTACCCATGATGGGCAACAGCTTTACCTCCCAGTCGCGGACGGTCTCGTGGATTATATCGATTCCGCGCAGCGCCATAATCTCGCTCAGGTCCCGCAGCGTCAGCCGGTAGCGCAGCCGGCAGAACACCACGAAGGCGATGATGTCGCTCGGCAGCGAGGTCCGGTTCAGCACCCCACCGCTGCGCTCGTTGAACTGCCGTCCGCAATCGCGGCATCGGTACGCCGGTAGCCTCGTGCCGTGACCTCCCGGCGTTCATTTACCGCCGACGAGCCACAGCCAACGCAATCCATTCCCGGCGCCCCTACCTATCGTCCAACGCTCAGTTTACCCGTTTGGTGAAGGCATCCAAACCTCCCCCGTCGTGGCGCGAGGACTGACAGAACCAGATCATGCACATGATCCGCAAAGGACCGTTTCGCTCAACAGGAAAGTTGCGTCCGGCGCAGCAGTTCTACTCCCTGGCCGGCTAGGCCGAACCACTTCCTCAAGGAAAACTCAACCACTCCGGGAATTTGCGACAGAGCCCATTTTTTCGCCGCCGTTGACATGGGGTACATGCGATCATCCCCAAGGCACTGTTCAGACGCCATATCGTGGCATCATGGGTCAGACCGCCTGCAACCATCCATCCCAGCGCGGGTCATCCAGGACCGAGCGCGCACGCATGTATTTCCAGACACCGTATTTGAAGAAGTCGAAGTCCAATGCCGAGATTTTCTGCTGAACCATGGACCACGCCGCCCATTTGATGTCGGCCAGCGCCTTATGCACCATTACCCGTGCGACGAGGGCGGCATCGACGCGCCCGAAATAATGCGCGATCAAGGCGTGTTCGGTTGGCTCGTCGAAGAACATCTCCCCGAACCAGATGCCGAGGTCGTAGCAGCGGTCGTTGTTGGAGGCGTATTCATAGTCGATCATCATAATCGTACGCGCATCATCCATCATGAAATTTCCGGCCATCGGATCGTTGAAGCAGGGTACGAGATCGAGGCCCGAAGCCTCCAGCGCCGCCCGTGCGCGCCGATATTGATGATCCAACTCCGGAAAATCCGGCGGCACCCAGCCGCCGAGCATGCGCACCTGCTCATGATGCTCATTGATCATGTCAAAGACCGTCTTGGTCTGGATCAGCATCGCGCCGCCATGCAGGGTGCGATAGCAATCGAGCGCCGTGCGGCACAAAGCGACATCGCGGAAATCGGCATGGGTGCAGGACCGCCGACCCTCGACGAAATCGCTGATCTCGATGCCGTCGGCCGCCAGAAACTCATAGACGCGCGGTCCCACGCCGAGTTGGGCCGCCTGGCGGCTGGCATTCATAGCGACCGCGCGGTCGATGAACATCTCCGTGCCCTTGCCGGGGATCTTGACGAAGAAGGTGTTTGGATCGTCATCGACCCAAATCCGCCAATTGGCGTTGCTGATACCACCGTTCACGGGCCGATAGCGCAGGCGATGCCCTTGCCATGGCGACACGCGGCTGATCGCGGCTTCCAGATCGCGCTCGGCCGGGGTTGTGGCCTCACCCAGAATGCGTTCCATCTGTCCCGCCTAAAGCCGATGCAGCCGGGCCGCGAAATCTGGCGCGCGCAGCGCCATCCGCGCGCGCAGCAGCCGCCATTCGCCGAATTTCAGAAACTCCAGCTCCTTTCTGGGCGAGGTGTGAGACAATATCAGGCCCCATAGCCCCCAAAGCAGATCGTCCGCCATGGCATAGGCGCGGCAACGATTGAGCACGGATCCGGTGCAACGGCCTTCCTGCATTTCGATGCCGCGCCGCCAGCCATCCTCAAAATCCTGAACCTCGTTCAACAGCACGGCAAGATCGTAATGCGGATCGCCCTGGCCGGCACAATCGAAATCCACCAGCAGAACGCGGCCATCGGGCGCCAACATGATGTTGGAGGACTGGCCGTCATTGTGGCAAGGCACGCTGTCCCGTCCGGCTGCGATGAAAGCCGTCTCGATCGCCCAAGCTTGATCGAGCAAAGCGGGCATGTCGCTCGGCAGGGCAGTGGCCGTCGCCTCCGCCCGCGCAGCAAGCATCCGCACGCGCGAAAACACATCCCAGACCCGGGGCAAAGCCGGCCCCTGGCGGAAGGTCCTTTTGGCGTCGATGACGGACTGGAGCACCGCCGGCGTGCCGAGATCGCTCAAGCGGGCGCCCCGCCAGGGCGGCGGCAAATAGGCCAAGGCCAGCGCCTGATGATCTAGCACACCGAAAGCCACAACTGGTCCGATGCCGGCCCGCTCGGCTGCCCGCGCGCCGGCATAGGCCGCCACAGGGTCGATGAGGTCGGCCATCTCGGGCTGGAGGATCTTGAGGAACAGCGCCGCCGGCTCATTCTCCGCCGTCACGATCCAGCTCGACCATTCCGCCGCCTGATACATCGGCGAAGCGACGGCGGCGACGCCCGGTTGCCAGGTCAAACCGGCCTTGCCGCCCCAGGGCGAGGCGGCCAGCACTGCCGCGACATCCACCGTCACGCCGCCAGCCCTTCCTCGCAAAGGCGCCACAGCATGCGCGCCAGCAGTTCCGCGCCAAGGGTGAGGTCCTCGGGGCTGGTGCGTTCCGAGGGGTGATGACAGACGCCGCCGATGCTGGGCACGTTGATCACGACCGAGGGGCAGACGTGGATCATGCAAATGGCGTCATGCGCCGCGATGGTATCAAGCCGCCGCGTCACCAAACCCAATGCCGCCGCTTCCGTTGTTGCCAGGGCAATCAGCCCCTCATCGAAGAAGCCGACGCCGCGCCTGTCGATGTAGCGCGTCTCATGCCGCGTCCGCGTCGCTTTGGCGGCGATATCCGCCTGGGCCAGCATTTCCGTCTCGGCCCAATCGATCAGCGCCTGATCAGGTGAGCGAAGTTCGAGAAACAGCACCGCTTCGCCCGGCACGACATTGGGGGAATTCGGGCGCACTTCCAGCCGCCCAACGGAGGTATAGAGCGTGCCTTCGGCGCGGCCCGGCATGGCGCCGAGCGCCGCGATCAATTGCGCCGCACCCAATAGCGCATCCTGGCGGTCTTCCATGGGCGTCGGGCCCGTATGCGCCTGGCGACCGATGAAGGCGAGGCGGTATTTCACCGCGCCCCAATGGCGGGTGATGGCGCCGAAACGCGCCCCTTCCCGCTCCAGCACCGTGTTGCATTCGACATGCAATTCGACATAGGCCTGCGGCTTCGGGAAGGTCGTTGATCCGTCATAGCCGATGGCGCCGAGCGCCTGCGCGACCGTCACGCCGTCGCCGTCTTGCCGACTGCGGGCGTCATCGGCATCGAGAAGGCCCGCATAGACCGCACTGCCGAGCAGGCTGGGCTGGAACCGCGCGCCTTCCTCATTCGTCCAATCGACGATGGCGAGGTTGCAGCGCGGGGCGATGCCTTGCGCGATCATTCCGTCCCGCACCGATTGCACCGCTTCACAAGCGGCGAGAACGCCATAAGCGCCGTCGTACCGGCCGCCATGCGGCTGACTGTCGAGATGCGAGCCCGTCATGACCACGGGTCCATCCGGCCCGGCCCAATCGAGCAGCCCGACCATATTGCCCATGCAATCCACCGTTACCACCATGCCTTGCGTCTTCATCCAGGCGGCGAGATGGTCACGCGCGGCGCCGTCCTCTGCTGAGAGCGTCAGGCGATGCATGCCGCCATCGGCCTCACCGCCATGGGCGATGAAGGCGTCCATCAAGGCGTGGAGCCGATCCGCCTGGATCAGGGGGATGTCCGTCATTCGTAATAGCCTCTCGTGTCCGGTCCGCCCCCCATATCAGATTGAAGCCGATAGGGCAGTCACATGACAGGCGGCGAGGCGGCCACGCGGGCGTGTCCACAGTGGTGGCTCCATCTCACGGCATAGCGGCAGCGCCTCGGGGCAGCGGCCGGCGAAGGAACAGCCGGGCGGAATGTCGATCGGGCTCGGCGGCTCGCCATCCAGCAGCACATCCTCGGTGCGATAGGGCTTCTCATCAAGCGTCGGCACGGCGGAGAGCAGTGCCTTGGTATAGGGATGCCCCGGATCATAAAAAACACCGCCGGTATCGGCAATCTCGACCATCTTGCCGAGATACATCACGGCGATGCGCGTGCAAACGCGCCGCACCATTGCGAGGTCATGCGAGATGAAGAGATAGGTCAAGCCATGCCGCGCCTGCAACCGCTCGAAGAGGTTGAGCAGACGACCCTGCTCTACCGGGTCGAGGGCGGACAGCGTCTCGTCCAGAATGACCAGCCTCGGCTCCAGGATCAGCGCGCGTGCGATGTTCACGCGCTGCCGCTGCCCGGCACTCATGCCGACTGGAAGCCGATTGGCATCTTCCGGCGCGAGCCCGACTTCAGCCATGACATCGCGCACGCGGGAGGCGATTTCGCGGCGTCCGACACCATGGATCTGCAGCCCGACTCCAATGGTGCGGCCGATGGGCATATGCGGCGGGATGCAGTTGTACGGGTCTTGCAACAGCAATTGGAAACCGCGCCGCATGGCGAAGCGATCGCGCCCTGTCATCTCTGCGATATTCCGCCCCTCGAACAGGATGGAGCCTGTCTCCGGCGCCTCCACCCAGGACAGCAGGCGGGACAGCGTCGATTTGCCGCATCCGGATTCACCGACGAGGCCGAAATTGTCGCCGCGAAAGACATCGAAATTGACGCCCCGCACGGCCTGCACATTCTGCTTGCCGAACAGGCTGTCGCGGTTCTTGACACGATAGGTCTTGGTTACGTCAACGACTTGAAGAATCGGCTGCTCATGCCGCACCACCGGTTCAGGGATCGCCTCCCCGGTCCAGATGCGTGGCGTGCGCGCGACCAATTCGCGCGTCACGCTATGCTGCGGATGACGAGACACCTCATGCGGCTCCCCGCGCTCGACGATCTGTCCGCCCGCCAGAACGACGACCTCATCCGCCACATCCGCGACAGAGGGGACGGAGGTGCTGATGAAAACGATGGCGGCGGACATCCTCTCGCGCAATTCGCGCAGCAGACGCACGATCTGCGCTGCGACGGTCACGTCCAGCGGTTGGATGATGTTGTCGCAAATCAGCAGATCGGGCTCATTGATCATCGCATCGACAATCACCGCGCGCTGCAACATGCCACCCGAATATTGATAAGGAAACTCCGCATAGCGACGCGCAGCGGAAGGAATGCGCACCGCGTCCAACAGAGCGATCACCTGTCGCTGCGCATCCGCCGCCGCAATGCCAGGCCGCACCGCGCGCAGTTTTTCGGCGATCTGCACGCCGACGGGCAAGGTGGGATCGAAGGCATTGCCGGGATCGGCGCCGATGAAGCCAATGCGCGCGCGGGCATTGCGCTGCACGGCGGGGTCCAGCAAATCGCGCTCGCGAAACCGGATAGTGCCGCCGGTGACACTGAGCGGCGGTGTGATCCAACCCGTCATGGCCTTGGCGAGCGTTGTCTTGCCGGAGCCGCTTTCACCGAGGATGCCGAGCACGCGATTGCTGTAGATATTGAGGTCAACGCCGACGAGAATCACTCGCTTCTCGCCGGCACGAAGCAGATCGATCGACAGGCCTGCGATCGACAGCAGCGGCGCTTCGCTCATCAGATGGTGCCTCCCAGAACCTTGTTGCGCGCTCGTTCGATCGAGGCGCCGACGAGGTTGATGGACAGCAGCGTGGCGAACAGGAAGCCGCCCGGCATGGTCGAGATCCACCAGGCGTTGATCAGGTATTGCCGGCCATCGGCGATGATATTGCCGAAAGTGGGCGTGGGTGGCTGCACGCCGATACCGATGAACCCCAGGATCGCCTCGAAGATCATCATGCGCGCGACGTCGAGCACGGCCACGAAAGCAATCGGCGGCAGCACATTGGGGGAGATCATCTGCAACATGATGCGCAACGGCGAAGCGCCGAGAATTGTCGCGCCGCGCACATATTCGCGTTGCCGCTCCGACAGCGTGACCGATCGCGTGACGCGCGCATAGACAGGCCAACCCGAGAGTGCCAGCACAAGCGTGACGGTTGCCGGCGACGGTCGATGCACGGTCAAAATGGTGATTGCAAGAATGATCACCGGCACCGCGAGCTGAGCATCCGTAATGCGCATCAGCACGGTATCGACCCAGCCGCCGTAGTAGCCCGCGACCATGCCGACGGCCGTGCCGACGACGAACATGATCACAACGGCGGAGACCGCGATCATGAGAGCATTCTGCAGGCCGATCAGCGACCGCAGGAAAAGATCCCGCCCCAGTTGATCGGTCCCTAGCGGGTGCGCCCAATGGCCACCGGCGAGAAAAACCGGCGGCATGAAGCGCTCGCGAATCGCCATCTTGGTGGCGGAGAGATGCGTGAGGTGGGGATAGATCAGCGCTCCGCCGATCAGCAGAATGAGGAAGAACAGGCCTAGCTTGAACTCGAACTGGCTGTACGTCGCCCGCCACAAGCGGCGGCCGGGGCTTGCTCCGCGCACCGGCGTTGCGGGAACAGCGAGATCCGTCGTGATATCGGATGCCATCAGAAATCCAACCGTGGATCGATCTTCGTGCAGATGAGATCGACGAAGATGTTGATGACGACGAAAAGGCAGGCGGAAAGCAAAGCCACGCCCTGGATCACCGGAAAATCCCGCTCCAATACGGCCTGAACCGTGAGCAGGCCGACGCCAGGATAGTTGAAGATGAATTCCACGATGAGCACACCTCCGAGCAGCGCGCCGACCTGGACGCCGAACAGGTTCAGAACGGGCACGGCCGCGTTGCGCAAGATATGGCGAAAGAAGATCCGGCGCCGCGACAGGCCGCGAATGCTGGCGAGTCGCACGAAGTTCTGCTGCTGCGCGGAGCCGATGGAAATGGCGAGGCTGCGCATGAACATCGGCGACATTTCGATGGCGATGACGAAGGCCGGCAGAATGGTATAGGCGAAACCCTGATAGCCGATCGAGGGAATCCATTGGAGTTCGGCCGTGATCGTCAAAGCGAGCACGATCGCCAGCCAGAAATTCGGGATCGAGACGAAGGCCGATCCGAGGTAGAGCGCGAATTTGTCCATCCAACCACCCTGGCTCAACCCTGCCGCGACCCCGACGGGAATGGCGATCAGCAGCGCGAAGACCAGGCCGAGAGCGGCCAATTGTATGGTCATCGGCACGGTCTGGATCAACAGATCCAGCACCGGCGCCTTATCTCCCAAAGCATCCTGATCGCGCGCGCCCGAAACTTCAGAGCCGTTGCGTGCCTTGATGAAGGAATGACCGAGGTCACCCTCCATCGCATGGCCCAGCCACCGCACATATTGCACGGGGATGGGATCGCGCAGGCCCATCGCCTTCGAGGTCTGCTCGACCACCGCGTCACTCGCCATCGGTCCCAGGATCAGCCGGGCGGGATCGCCCGGAACCAGACGCAGTGCTGCGAAGATCGCGAAGGACACGATCACGACGATCAGCAAGCCCTGAGCGAGCCTGCGGATCAGAAACGTCGCGAGAAAAGCCATGCGGCGTGCCCTTCTTAGGTGCTCTTGAACTCGGCCTTATGCGCGTCCATCGGTCCGTTCGGATAGATGTAGAGCCCTTCGAGGCCAGTGGTGATGGCATTGAGGTTCACCGACGTGAACAGCGACAGGGATGGTGCCTTGGAGGCGATGACCTCGGTCGCGGTGCCCACCAGCGTCTTGCGCTTGGCGACATCCGTCTCGCTGCGCTCGGCTTCCAATGCCTTGTCAATATCGGGATCGGAGACACCATTGATGATGCCACCGACCGGACCGGCCTTGGAGTAGAACATAGCCCGCAACACCATGTCCGGCTCCGGGGTGCCGGTCGACCAGCCGCAATCGATCATATTGCCCGCCGGCTCCTGGCCCTTGCGCTGATACAGCACATCGCCCCAGGCGCCCGTCTCCATCACCGTCAGCTTCACGTTGAAGCCCTGCTCCTGCATCATCGCGGTGATCAGCTCACCGTAATCCTTGGTCTTGGGATAGAATCCGGTCGAGGTGATGTATTCCACTTCCGGCAATCCCTGGCCTTTAGGGAATCCGGCCTTAGCGAGCAGCGCCTGGCACTTGTCGGCGTCGAATTCCGGATAGTTCGGCACCTTCTCATAGCCGAATTTCAGCGGACTGATGTAGGAGCTGGAATCGCCACCGGCGACATCCATCAATTCCAGAACCTGCGAACGGTCGATGGCGTGGCAGGCCGCGAGACGGATCAAGGCATTGTCGAAGGGCCTCTTGTTGCAGCGGAAATGCAGGTACTTGTTCTCGGTCGAGAGTGTGCTGCCCGTGGTGACCCGCGCCTCCTTCTTGAGCGTGCCATACTGCTCCGGCTCCAAGCGCTGCAACACGTTGATATTGCCGCTCATCAGGCCGAGCACGCGGGTTGTCGCATCACCGACATAGCTGAACTGGACGAAGTCCAGCAGCGGCTTGCCCTGGTAGTATTTGTCGAAGGCCGCCAGGTTGGAGGTATTGCCTGTTTGATTGACGAACTTGAACGGGCCGGTGCCATTGGGGCGCTGCGCCAGGGTCGCGGGCGTCTTCACGTCGTCTTTCGACATGATCGCCATGAAGCCACCGGTGAATTGAAACGCCGAAGCCGGAAAGCCGAACTTCTTGGTATGCAAACGCGCCGTCAACCGATCGACGACCTCGACCTCGCATTGGCCCGGGTAGAGCGCGCTGGCGGGCCGCGCCGGATTTGTCGCGTATTCCATCGTCGCCTTCACATCCTCGGCGCCGAAGGATGCGCCGTTATGGAAGGTGATGCCGTCGCGCAGCTTGTATTCGAGCGTGTAGGGATCGATGAGCGTCTGGCTCACGGCGAGTTCCCAGACGATCTCACTCGGGTTGGCGGCACGCAGCGGCGTGCGGAACAACTGGCCGAATACGAATCCTTCGAAGTTGATCTGTCCAAGCGAGGTGTGGCTGGTCGGATCCCAATTACCGGTCACCGGCTCCGCCGAGGCGAAGACCATGGTATTGCGTCCCGCCGCGCGGGCACGACTAATGAACGGCATCGGCAGAGCGAGCGTGGCGGAAGTGCCCATGGCTGTCGCCAACAGCGTGCGTCGAGAAACCTGATTCATATCGTCCCCAGCGTTACATGCGTGACATCCGGCACCCGTGCGACTGAGACTGCGCCCCTTTTGCGGTGTCGGCGGTCATTGAGTCCTGCCACCGACATGCCGCGCGACCCACCTGTCCGTGCCTGATGCTCAGGCTATGGAACCTAGGCTGGCGGGTCGTTCTCCGATGTCCTTATCCTAGGCTCAGCATTCCCGCATCGCCAAGCAAAAAATCCACAACCCCACCAAAAACCACACAAAGCCACATCGTGGCGCTTGCCCCCGCGACACGGAAGGACGCATCATCATCGCGACCGAGTTGGGGGATACGCCTTGCGGCTAGACGAACGGCAGCAGCACATTCTGGACCTGCTCGGCGCGGTGGGGCGCATCGAGGCGGATCTGGTCGCGGCGCAACTCCGTGTCTCGCGGGAGACCATCCGCCGCGACCTGATGCAGCTGGAGAAGGACGGTCGTGTCCGCCGCGTGCATGGCGGCGCGGTGCGGGTGGAACCCTTGGGCGAAAAGCCGTTCCGCACCCGCAAGCGGGTTCAGATCGCCGCCAAACGCCGGATCGGCGCCACGGCCGCGACATTGCTGCGCGCCGAGCAATCCTGCTTCATCGATGCAGGCACAACCACCGCAGCCTTCGCAGGCGCCCTTGCGGGGCTCGACGGTCTGCTGGTGGTGACGAATTCGATTGAGGTCGCGGTCAATCTTCGGGCCGTCAGCGCAAATGCCGATGTCATTCTGCTGGGAGGACGCATGGCGATCGAGGTGCCGGCCACCCATGGTGAATTGACCATCTCAGAAATCGGTCGTTTCCGTACCGATTTCGCGGTGCTGTCCCCGGTCGGCATCGATGCCCTGGGCGGCGTCACCTATCATGAATTCGGTGAAGCCGAGATCGCGCGCATGATGATGAAGAATGCGGCGGCCACCATGCTGTTGGCCGATCACACCAAGCTGGGCCGTATCAGCCGCGCCACCGTCTGCGGCTGCGGCGAACTCGACATCCTGGTGACGGATGCGACCGCCGATAAGACGGAAGCTTTTCGCGCGGCAGGCGTTAAAAGGATCGTCCGGGCGCATTAGAGGGTTTTGTCGCATTTTTTGCGTCTTGACGGCTTCCTGTATGATGGGAGGGCGCAGTTTTGGGACGAGACGATGGCGATTGACTTCAAGGGCAGTCGCTTCGAGCGGGATATCATCCTGTGGGGTGTGCGGTGGTATGTGGCGTATCCGATCAGCTACCGCCGGCTTGAGGAGATGATGGGTGAGCGGGGCGTTGAGGTCGATCATTCCATGCTGAACCGCTGGATCGTGCGCTACGTGCCGTTGCTGTGTCAGGTTCCCTTAACTAGGTCCTGCCTGGTTCTCGGTGCAGGAAACGCATTTAGAACGGAAGAACCCGAGCTCGCAACAATTCCACTCCCGCGCGGCCATACATGGAGCGCTTCAGGGTCTTCAGTCGGCTGATCTGGCCCTCTGTCTGGCCGTTGCTCCAGGGGAGCGTGAGCGCGTTCGTCACCGCGTCCAAATCGCTTTGCAACATTCGGGCGAAGCGCTGCATCTCGTATATTCGGCACTCGTGTGCATCCTTGAGCCATCGACCAAGCGCGTCGATGTTACGGCTACGAAGGATGCCTCGAAATCGCATCGCGAGCTGCCGCATGACCACGAACTCTGGCGAATTCGCCTTGAGCGCATCGACCGTTGCCATTTGACGGACCGATAGCAGCGGGCGGGGCTTGATACACAATGCGCCCGCCGTCAGGGGCGAGAGGGGCCGACCGGTGGTAGAATCGCGAGGCATCGGTATTGATGACGGGGGCGACTGTCGCTCCTTTTCCTGGCCTCTGCGGCTTGTCTTGCTGCGCCAGGGCGCAAAAAGACGTGCCAAATGCGTGCAGCATCCCGTGTACCCGAGACCCTTGATCTCAGTGAACAGGCGGGTCGCGAGTGTGCAACCCTCTTTCCAGCGACGAGCCAGGTAGTCGTGGAAGTGTCCCGGTGAACGCGGTGACCTGGCGATTGCGTTACGCGATGGCAGTTGCTCGAGCCTCACCCAGCGGTCCACGCGTCGACGGCTGAGGCCGGGTTCCTCGCAAATAGTCGTTGCAGTCTTCCGGCGTCGTAGAGGGCACGAATCTGCGCAAACAGGTCTTCCCGCACGCCGTGGAGACCGGCCCTGGTATCTGCCGCTTCGGCCGCGACGGAGGCGCCCCGTCGAAGTGGTCTGCCCAAGCGGCCCAACTGCTGCTCGATCCGCTCGTGCAGATTCTGCAGCAGGTGGAAGCGGTCGGCAACCTGGACCGCTTGCGGGGCACCATCACGCGCCCCCTCGGCATAAAGACCATGACGGTCACGGCTGACGACTTCGACTCCCGGATACGCACGCAGCCACGCTGCGGTGCTGGTCGAGCTTCGGTCTGGCAGGATGTCCACCACGCGTCGCCGCTTCAGGTCCACCATGATCGTTCCATACGTCTGCCCCTCCGTCCAGGACCAGTTGTCGATCCCGACCACTCGGAGCGAGGCTCGCGGTGATCTGGCGCGGGCGCGACGTTTGAGATGGTTCAAAACGGTATCATCGCTGGCCTGAAGACCGAGCCTTGATAGGATGCGCTCAGCGGGTTTGCCACCTGCGGCATGCCCGAGCGCCTGCAGGATGTCGATGACCTGACGCGTATGTCGAAGCAGGGGCTCAGCCAAGCAAGCCGGCTGCTCGGCCAATATCTTCTGGTCGCAAGTGGCCTCGCGACATCGCAGGCAGGCGACCCGAAGGCGAACGACGACCGGGATGCCATGCATTGGAAGGTCTCGTAGCCGCCGCCAGTAACTGCTGTGCCGACCTTCAAGCGACAGCCGCAGGCCGGACACAGGCCGTCGCCAAGCGCAGACACGGAGACGACCCGTTCCGCACCCACTCGCTCAGCACCCAGCACATGGATTCTGGGACCGAAGGCGAAGATAGCCTTCATCGTCATCTCCTTCCCCGTCCCTGAGCAATATCTCCTTAAATCGTCACGAACTGCACCAAGAACCAGGCAGGACCTAGTTAAGGGAAACTGACACATGCGGGCGTTCGCGATCTCGTCGACACAGCCTTTCGCTCGTGAAGTGGAATTTGGCATTTTGGAACGGCAGCGCTCGCCGTAATCGATAAGCGAGCTGGTATTGTTCGCTAGGGAGGGGCTACGTCGTACCCCTCACCCTCGGAGAATGAGCAGCACGTCTGCAACGAGATTACGGATATGGCGCCGCATCGCAGCGGCGGCGGCATCGGCATCGCCAAGGCTGAAGGCGTCGAGGATGGCGAGATGCTCTTCGGCATCGGCGCGCACGCGCTGAAAAGGGCCCGCAATCTCGAATAACCGCGTCGAAATCCGCACCTCACGCACGAGGCGACTGAGAACGGCGTTGCCGGAGGAATCGGGAAACATCACATGCAGCCGGTCATCGACCTGCCAATGCGCGCTGAGTTGCGAGGGTGCCTCCCCGAGCCGCGTGATATCACGACGCAGGCGCTGGATATCGGCCTCATCGATCTTGCCGATTGCGAGCCGGATCGCCTCGCATTCCAGCAACTCCCGCACTTTCATGCTCTGAAAATATTCAGAGGCCGAGATCTGGCGCACCGTGAACGTCCGTGATCCCTGCTTGACCAACATACGTTCGGCGGCCAGACGCAGCATCGCCTCGCGCATCGGCGTGCGTGTGATCCCGAGTTGGTCGCCGAGACGCTGTTCGACAACGGCGCTACCGCCGGGAAGCGCGCGTTCCAGGATCAGTCGGCTCAGTTCGGCATAGGCGTGTTCGGCTAGGTTGTGTTCCGGCTCGTCTTTTGGATGCGTGATCACGGCCCGGCGTTCTCTCCTGCGTCACCATCGAGCAGTCCGGCGACGATCAAAGCGCGTCTAAGCGCGTCAATCTCGTCGGGTGGCAGTGTGACGATCGGTGCGCGTGCCTGGCCGTTCGGCCAGCGGCCAAGAAGCGCCATGCAGGCCTTCAACCGCGCGGTGGCGTGGCCACCGGGCGACGTGCCGTAGATCGCGACCGCCAAGGGCTGAATTTGGTCGTGGAGCCGCCGCGCCGTGGGGAGATCGCCGACTGTCACGGCGCGATCCAGCGCCACGATTGCTTCCGGCATGAGCACGGCGAGGCTGACGAGGCTGCCCTCGCTGCCGATCGCGAAGCAGGGGAACAGATGCTCGTCGCCGGAGGCCATCATCGCGACATGCGGCGCCTCCCGCGCGAGCAGGCGACGATGCAAATCGTAAGCGCCCACCTCCCAGCTTCCTTCCTTGACGGCGACGACGCCGGGCAGTTGTGCGAGACCGACCAGCAGTTCCGGGCGATAGGCCATGGCGCCGGCGCCGACACTCGCTTGGTAGAGCATCATCGGCATGTCGGCAGCTGCGGCGATGAGGCGGTGATGCCGCAACACCATCGCCGCATCCTGCGACAAGGCCCAGGAAAACGGCGGAAAGACGAGCACGGCATCCGCCCCGGCTTCTCGCGCGTCTGCCGCGTGGCGCCCGGCTTCGCCGCTTTCCTCGCACAACACACCGGATACGATGATGGCGCGGTCGCCAATGGTCTGTTTCGCGATTTGAGTGACGCGGCGACGCTCCTCGCGGTCGAGCAGGAAGCTCTCGCCGGCATGGCCGTTGCACAACACGCCAACGATGCCGTCCACGGCTGCCAGATCCGCGAAATGCCCGGCGAGACGCGTCTCGTCGATATGACCGCGGTCGTCGAGCGGTGTCAGCGTGGCGGCATAGATGCCACGATAGGGGTTCTGGATTTGAGGAATCATGCGACACTATCCTGTAGGCTTGATCCGGCGGCCGCAAGCAGCCGCGCCGGGTTGAAGGCGTGCGGGGACTCGGCCACGCCCAGCACGATGTCCGCGAGCAGCCGGCCCATGAAAGGGCCGCTCGTATAGCCCGAATGCACGCAGCCGACGACGAAGGCATCCGGCACGCCGGGCAGGGGCCCGATCGCCGGCATGGCGTCCGCCGTTTCCGATTCCAGGCCGAGCCAGATGCGGGCGATCCGCGCTTTCCCCAGCGCGGGAACGGTGTGGCGCGCGAGCCGAACATTGCCGATCAGATTGTCGGGAATCGCCTCGACCCCACCGCGCACCACGTCGCCGCGGCCCTGCCAACCGCCGCCGATCAGCACGGTTCCGTTCTCGAACTGCTTCAACGACAGCAGGCCGTTGGCGATGCCAAGGACACTGCGCATGACGGGCCCAAGACGCTCCGTCACGACCAGTTGGTTGATCAGGCAACGAATTGGCACCGTGAGGCCGAGCCAGGACAGCATCTCCTCCAGCCAGACGCCGCCGGCCAGAACGATGCGCGTGGCGCGCACGCAACCTGCGCCGACGCGGACGGCCCAGGCGCCGCTTTCGCGCGCGATGCCGGCGGCGGCTTCGCCTTCGAACAGGGTCACGCCTGCGACCGTGAGCGCCTGACGATAGGCGCGGCCCGTGAGATAGGCCGTCACGTGGCCATCGAGCGCGCAATAGGCGGCAGCCAGGATCGTGGGATTGACGCCCAGCTCGATCTCGGCTGCCTGCGCGGCCGTGATCAGAGTGATGGGGGCCCCAGCCTCCCGCCGCGCGGCCGCGCGCTTTTCCAGCATGTCCCGTTCATCAGCGGTGAAGGCGACGGAAAGGCCTGGCGCGGAGCGCGCGCCGACATCCATGCCCAGCCAGTTCGGCGCGTCGAGCCACATCTCGCGCCCTCGCATCGCATGGGGAATGAGGGCCGCGCGTGTCATATGCAGCGTCAGCGTGCCGGCATTCACGCCGGAGGCTTCCTGGCAAATGCCGCCGCGATCGATCAGCGCCACCCGCATGCCGCCGCGCGCCAGAAAGAGAGCCGCCGTCGCGCCCATGACGCCCGCGCCGATCACCGCGATATCGAAGACCTCGGTCATAGAGGGGCCGCCGGTGGCAGACGAATATCCGCATATTCGTAGACGCCCGTGAGCGCCTCGACCGGAAGCGGCCGCAGCGGGGTGCGGGCGGTGAAGACGCCCACCTCAGCCCGTGCCCGGCCGGTGCCGGCAGCGACGAGAGCGCCGACGATATCGCCGCAGACCCGGCCCTGGCACGGCCCCATGCCGCAGCGCGTCCAGGATTTGAGCTGGTTGATGTCGCGCGCACCCTCGCCGATCGCGCGGTCGATCTCCGCGCGGGTGACATCCTCGCAGCGACAGACGATCGTTTCCGGCGCGATGGCGGCAATCTGCCCGCGGCGCGGCACGCTGAGCCGCGCCATGGCGGTGCCGACGGTGCCGACACGGGAGGCGCTGCGGCGCAGGGCCGCGATCTCCTCAGCCGGAACGGCGCATCCGTGATCCGCCGCTGCCGACAGGCCCGCGATCTGCCCCTGGAGGAACGCGGCATCCGCGCCGGCGATGCCCGCACCGTCCCCGGCGACGTAAAGGCCGGGCAGGCTGGCGCGGAACCCGGCATCCGTGCGCGGCTGCCAATGGCCGCGCGCCTGATCGTAGTCCGAAGCCGCCCGCAGCAGGCGCGCGGCATCGGATGCGGGAACCAGGCCGTGACCGACGGCGACACTGTCCACGGTCATCCGCCGTCTGGCGCCGTCTTGGAGGCGGCCCGTGCGGTCAACCGGCGCCAGAGTGATCTCAAGCTTCGCGCCATTGGCCTCGGCTTTTTCGATGACATGGCCGAACAGCAGCGGCACTCCGGCCGCCCTGATCTTGGCGTGCCAGCCGAGGCCGCGCCCGAACAGGGCCGGCCGCGAGGCGAGGGCGGGCAGTGTGGCGAGCCAATCGGCGCGGCTGGCGATATCGACGACGGCCGCGACGTGGCCACCCACCTTCAGGATGCCGGCGGCGACTGCGGCCAGAAGCGGCCCGGTGCCGGCGACGAGGGTGGCTGTCCCCGGCGCCATGCCTTGCGATTTCAGCAGGATGGTCGCCCCCGCAAGGCCGATGATGCCCGGCAGCGTCCAGCCGGGGAAGGGCACCACCCGCTCCTGCGCGCCAGTGGCGAGGATGAGGCGCGTCGCCTCGACCATGCGCGGGCCGGCCTCGCCCAGAGAATCGACGCGAAAGCCGGCGCCGTCTGCCAGGGGCGTGATCGACCAGACGATTTCGCCTAGCCGGCATAGGGCGCCGCTGGCGGCGAGCGTCGCACGCAGAGTTTCGCCCGGGCGCGTCTCCGCCGTATCGCGTGGAAGGCCGGGCGCGGGGGCGCGGTAGACCTGACCGCCCGCTTCGGTCGCCTCGTCCATCACGATGACGGAGAGTCCGTATCGACGCGCGGCGATGGCGGCCCCGACACCCGCCGGTCCAGCACCGAGCACCACCACGTCTGTCTTTGCCGTCATTCCAGGGTGACCCGTCGCACGTCCATATCGGCGACGAGGGATGTGCGACAGGCGAGGCGCCGATGCCCATCCACGTCCACGAGGCATTCTTGGCAGGATCCCATCAGGCAGAAGGCGCCGCGTGGCATCTCTGCTCTGGGGCTGCGCCTCAGGATGCGGCGGCCCTGCGCGATGAGAACGGCGGCCAACATGCGGCCGGCCGCGCCGGTCAAGGTTTCGTTGTCGAAAGTGAAGGCCACCACTTCCGGCGCATGCGCGCCTTTATCGCTCAAAGCTTTTCTCCGTCGGCCGCAAGATGAGAACTTCTCGGGCGCGCGTTTTTGATATATGGATCATATACGATAACCGTCCGGCAGACAACACGCCCGCCGGCAACATGAAAGAGATGCTGATGCGTTTGCGCTTTGGAGCGGCTTTGGCCGTCGGACTAGGCCTGTGTTCCGCGATCTCCGCGGCCGCTTCCGCCCATACGCTGAGCGAAGTGATCGCCGCCAAAACGATCAACGTTGGCATCAATCCCAACCTGCCGCCGCTGGGTGAGTTTGGCGCCACGAACCAGATGCAGGGCTTTGATGTCGATGTTGCGAACAAGCTCGCGGCACTGCTCGGCGTGAAGGTCAATCTCGTCCCGGTCAATTCGTCTGACCGCGTGCCGTTCCTGCTCGCGGGCAAGATCGACATGGTGATGGGCGGCCTGACCCGCACGGCCGACCGCGCACAGGTCGTGGCCTTCACGGTGCCGTTGCAGACCGAAGCGCTCAGCATCCTGACGACCGAGGGTAAGCCCTTCACGAAGTTCAGCGACCTGAACGCGGACGGCGTTCGGCTGATCGAAGTGCGCGGCACGACGCCGATCGACTATATCAAAGCGAACCTGCCCAAGGCGCAGGTGACATTGTTCGACAACTATCCCGACGCGGTGCGCGCGCTGGCGCAGGGCCGCGGCGACGCGATCATCGACGTTGTCGATTATCTCGGCCAGTACATGAAGAACTACAATCAGAAGTGGCGCGTGATCGCCGACAAGACGACCGAAGTGGACTATGATTGCATCGGCGTCACGCAGGGCAATGACGCGCTGCGCAGCTGGCTGAATGTGGCGCTCTACCAGATCGAAAGCTCGGGCTTCGTGAGCGACACGTACAAGAAGTGGTTCGGGATTCCGATGACCTATCCCGTTTCCCTGAGCCCGTACTTCTAAACGGCGATGGGTTACACGCTACAGTTTGGGCAGGTGCTGACGCACCTGCCTTATCTGCTCGCCGGCGCGCTCATTAGTCTGGAACTCGCCTTCCTCAGTTTCTGTGGTGGGGTCGTTCTGGGTTTGCTGGGTGCGATCGGCCGCGTGCATGGCGGCCGCGTTGTCTCCGGGCTGGTGCGTGGCTATGTCGTGTTCTTCACCAACACGCCCCAGCTTGTGCAGATCTACGTGATCTTCTTCGGCCTGCCCGATTTCGGCATTCTCCTCTCGCCCTTCTCGGCCGTGCTGCTCGGCATGACGCTGAATGCGGCAGCCTATCTCGTCGAGATCCAGCGGGCAGGGCTTGCGTCCGTGCATCGCCCGGAAATTGAGGCCGCCGAGGTGCTCGGCATGAGCCGCCTGCAATCGCTGCGCTACGTCACGCTGCCGCATATGGTGCGGACGCTGTTTCCGCCGCTTAGCAACCAATATATCATCATGACGCTCGGCACCTCGATGGCCGCGATCTTCGGCGTCGAGGAACTGACCGGTCGGGCGCTTAATCTGAATGCGACGACGTTCCGGTCAATCGAGATCTTCACCATCACCGCCGGAATCTATGTCGTGCTGACGATTGTCGCGACAGGTCTTTTGAGCCTGGTTGGTCGCACGCTGTTTCGCGCCCGGATCGGCTGGTCGCTATGAGCACGCTTCTGTTCGAGTTGCAGCGCATCCCGACCGTTTTCGGCTATTACAATCTGCTGTTGCTCGGTCATGCCGCTGTCATCACGCTTCTGCTCTCGGTGCTTGGCGGTATCATCGGTGGCGCCGGCGGCCTGGCGACCGCGATTCTGCGTCGCTCGCGCATTGCATGGCTGAAGCCGCTGCGGATGGCTGCATTTCTCTTTGTGCATCTCTTTCGGCGCATCCCTTTTCTGATCACGCTCTACATTGTCTTCTTCGGGACCCAGGCGCTGAACTGGAACCTGTCGCCCATTACGGTCGCGCTCATCAGCATTAGCCTGATAGGCACGGCCTATCTGTCGGAGATCATGCGCGCCGGTCTGGCGGCGGTTCAGGTCAATCAGACCGAGGCCGCGCAGGTGATGAATTTCGGCGCCCTGCGAACGCTGCGGCTGGTCGTGTTGCCACAGGCCTGGCCCATCATCCTGCCCCCGGCCTTTGGCTACCTTGTGCTTTTCATCAAGGACACCGCGCTTGCGTCGCAGATAGGGGTGCTGGAGCTGACGGATGCAGGCAAGATCCTGAATGACAAGGGCCTGCCCGCCTTCCTCGTCTACGCTGCGGTGCTGCTGATCTACTTCCTGATTTCCTACCCGCTGACACTGCTGGGTTCCTGGCTGGAGAAACGCCTTGCCGCACCTCGAACTCAAAGCGCTTAGCGCGAGCTACGGCCGCCTGCCGGTGTTGCGGGACATCAGCCTCGATGTCGCGCGCGGTGAGGTGGTCAGTCTTATCGGGCCGTCCGGTTCGGGCAAGAGCACGCTGCTGCGCGTGCTCGTCGGTCTCCTGCCGCCGAGCGGCGGGACCGTGCGGCTCGACGACCAGGATATCCGCTACGACAATCGTGCATCGCTTCACGCCGCGCGCGACAAGATCGCCATCGTCTTCCAGCAGTACAATCTTTTCCAGAACATGACGGTTCTAGCAAATGCGATGATCGCGCCGGTGAAGATCAAGGGGCGCGACTGGAAAGTGGTGGAAGCCGAGGCCCGCGCGCTGCTGACGCGCATCGGACTCGGGGAGCGGCTTCACGCCTATCCCGATCAGCTTTCCGGTGGCCAGCAGCAGCGCGTGGCGATTGCGCGCGCGCTGCTGCTGCGGCCTGAAATCCTGTTGCTAGATGAGGTGACATCGGCGCTCGATCCCGAACGTGTCAGCGAGGTGCTCGACACGATCAGTATGCTGTCGGCAGACCGCATCACCATGCTGATCGTCTCGCATGAGATGAGCTTCGTGCGCGAAGTCTCCTCCCGCGTCGTCTTCATGGATGGCGGCGTGATCCAGGAGATCGGGTCTCCCGCGCAAATCTTCGATGCGCCTCAGATGCCGAGGACGCAGGCCTTCGTCAGCCGCATCCTCGGCCGCAGCAGCTAGAAGACCGCCGGCGCCCTCGGCTTCGCCTGCTCGGGCAGATCCCGCGACAGGAAGGTGCCTCCGCCCTTGGCCCCGCACAGGACGCCGTTCTCGACCACGATCGTGCCGCGCAAAATTGTGGTGACAGGCCAACCCGTGACGTCGAAGCCCTCATAGGGCGTGTAGTCCGCGCCATGATGCAGCAGCGATTGACTGAGCGTGACCTGCCGTGCGGGATCCCACAGCACGATATCCGCGTCGGAACCTATGGCGATGGTGCCCTTGCGCGGATACAGCCCATACATCCGCGCGTGATTGGTTGCGGTGAGAGCCACAAAGCGATTGATCGAAATTCGACCTTTCGTGACCCCTTCGGAGAAGAGAATCGGCAGGCGTGTTTCGATGCCGGGAATGCCGTTGGGAACCCAGCGGAAAGAGCTGCGCGCTTTCGGGTGCATCTTGCCAGTCGCTTCACGAAAGCGGAAGGGACAATGGTCGGAGGAGAAGACCTGGAACACGCCGGTTTCGAGACCTTCCCAACAGGCCTCCTGGCTTGCGACATCGCGAGGTGGGGGCGAGCAGACGAATTTCGCGCCCTCCATATCCGCGCCGTCCATGTCGGCCTCCGTCAGAACGAGATATTGCGGGCAGGTCTCCCCGTAGATCTTCAATCCGCGCGCCTGTGCCCAGCGAATCTGCTCCATGCTTTCGCGGCCGGAGACATGGACGATCATGATGGGGACATCGACCAACTCGGCGAGGGAGATGGCCCGATGCGTTGCCTCGCGTTCGACCACGGCCGGGCGTGAGGCGCCGTGATACAACGGTGCCGTCTTGCCTTCGTTCTCCAGCTTCTGGGTGAGGAAGCGGATGGCGTCGAAGTTCTCGGCATGCACCATCACCAGCGCGCCCTGTTCGCGTGCCACCGACATGACGTCGAGGATCTGCCGATCGTCGAGGCGGAGATCCTCGTAGGTCATGAAGACCTTGAAGGAGGTGTAGCCATCCTGCACGAGGGCCGGCAGGTCCTGGCCCAGCAACTGCTCCGTGGGGTCGCTCACGATGAGATGGAAGCCGTAATCGACGTAGCATTCGCCGTCGGCCTTCGCATGGTAGTCGCGCACGGCATCGCGCAAAGACTGGCCCTTTTGCTGAAGGGCAAAGGGGAGAACAGTGGTATTGCCGCCGAAGGCCGCCGACAAGGTGCCCGACTCGAAGGTATCCGCCTGCACTGTTTCCGGCCCATTCGGCTGGTCGATATGCACATGGCTATCGATGCCCCCGGGCAGAACGAGAAGGCCTGTCGCGTCCACGTCGCGCGCGCCTGGCGGCAGATTTGCCGCCAGAGCGACGATCTTGCCGTCACGCACGCCCACATCGCATTGCATGGTGTCCGAAGCGGTGACGACGGTGCCACCACGGATCACGAGATCGAATTCAGAGGTCATGGTATCCCTAGGACGAAGCGCCAACATCTCTGGAGGCCATATCCGGCGCGGGGGGCTTGTTGCAAGCCGGCCTGAGGATTTCGACATGATGGCGAAACTGGCCTGTGTGCAATTATTCCGGTTCGGTTGCAAACGGTAGGAAGGCCTGCTGGAGGTGAGGAATGACGAAGCTGGGACAGGGGGCGGGCCAGATGGCAGCGGATCAGGACGGCTCGTTTAAGGGACGGCTGTAAGTTTCCGCCAAACGGGTCCTCCTCAATCTGCGTGCTGCTCGAGTGCATGAAGGGGCAGCATGCGCGCGCGGAGCAATTCGACCCCGGCGCTGCCGTACATGGCCCGCTTGAGTGTCTTCAAACGATTGATCTGGCCCTCCGTTTGGCCATTGCTCCAGGCCTCGGTGATTGCATTGCGAACAGCTGCGAGGTCGTGACGCAATGATCGAGCGAAGCGCCGGAGGCAATAGAGTCCGGATTGATCGGCGTCGTGCATCCAAGCGTCGAGCTTTACCGTGTCATTTCCACGCAGGATGCCACGGAATCGCATCGCCAACGCACGCATCGTCGCGAATATTGACGACGTGATCTCGAACGCGTCCACTTTGGCTGCCCGGGACTTGGTCAGCATTCCTCGTGGCTTGATGCACAGGGCGGCGGCCACAATCGGCGAGACCAAGTGCCCCGTGGAGGAATCGGTCAGTATGCCCGTCGTTCCATCCGGTGCGGCTACGATTGCTGGATGGCCTGCGCGGCGCCATTGCGTCAGCAGGCGCTCAAGCTGCGATAAACTGCCGGTAAAGCCGAGACGTGTGACCTCTGGCAGTAGATCCCGGCCCGAGGTGCATCCCTCTGCGTATCGCTGCGACAAATAAGCTTGAAATCTTCTCGGCGTCGTCGCCTTTGCCGCCATGACGTTGCGCGCCGGCAATTCCTCAAGCGGCGCCCACTTCGTAACAGTGCGCCAGTTAAAGCCGGTTTCCTGCATGATCGCCCGAACTCCTTTACCAGCAGCCTGCAGGACTTTGACCCGATCAAACATATTTTTACGAACAGAAAGCCTACCTTCCTGGGCAAGCTGGCGATGTTCCGCCGGCGCCTGCTGCTGCCCGTGACCGCCGCCATAGATCGGTGTCGTGAGCAAGTTGGTGTCCGCCATCGCCGGTTGCCGGGTCGGCCTAGGGGCACGGCTAAGTTGCTGCTCAATCGTCTCGCGCAAATTTTGCAACAGATGGAAGCGGTCGGCGACCTGCAGCGCTCTCGGCGCACCCTGGCGCGCGCCCTCCGCATAAAGGCCGGCACGATCCCGGCTAACGACCTCTACCTCGGGGTGCCTCTTGAACCAAATCGCGGTCGACGCTGCCGACCGGTCCACCAGTATGTCGACGACCTCTCGTCGCTCCAGATCCACAACGATCGTTCCGTAGCTGCAGCCCTTGCGCCAGCTCCAGTCATCAATGCCCGCCACCCGAATTAGCGTCGCCCCGCCACGCTCCGCCTGGTGGCGTTTGAGATGCCGCAGAATAGTATCGTCACTCTGTGGGAGGCCAAGACGCTTCATCAGCCGCTCAGCCGGCCGTCCCCCAGCAGAATGGCCGACCACATGGGCCAATTCGCTTACTCGACAGGTCCGCCTGGCAAAAGGTTGGGCGATCGGAAGAATAAGATCGGAAAACGTCTGTCGCTCACAGCTTTTGTTGTGGCACCGCCATCGATTCAACGTGACGCTGAGCGCTACGGCTGCGCCTTGAGCCGGCAAGTCTTGCAGGTGTCGCACATACCGACTGTGACGAGAGGTTGATAATGACCCGCACCCCGGACATCTTCCGGAACCTCGTCCCAAGGCCTTCACTATCCAACTACCATTAAGGTTCTTGGCGTCCAACACCTCAATACCGGGGCCGGGTGCCCACCTCGTCAAGTTTTTCATGAGTAATCAATGAGAGTGCCCCGTCTGAATGCCAACTTGGCACCTGCACGCAGATTGAGGAGGACCCCATTTTCCGCAATCGCATGGCGTGCCGCGGGTCGATGACCGACGCGTGATCAGCGGCATAATCTTCGTGATCCGCAATGGCCTACGTTGGCGCGACGCTCCGAAGGACTACGGCCCTCACAAGACAATCTATAACCGGTTCATCCGCTGGAGCCGCCTCGGCGTCTTCAACCGCATCTTCGCGGCGCTGGCGGCCAAGGGCGGCAAGCCTGATCGGTTGATGATCGATGCCACCCATCTGAAGGCGCATCGGACGGCTGCCAGTCTTTTAAAAAAGGGCCTGTTCCCCGACGTATCGGGCGCACCAAAGGCGGCCTGAACTCGAAACTCCACGCTGTCTGCGACGGCCAAGGACGGCCGCTGGTCATGCTGCTCAGCGAAGGCCAAATGAGCGATTATAAGGGCGCGGCGCTCATGATTGACGCGCTCCCCAAGGCCAAAGCCTTGTTGGGCGATAGAGGTTACGATGCCGACTGGTTCCGCCAAGCCCTGACAACACGCGGCATCACGCCGTGCATCCCGTCCAAAGCCAACCGCAAAGTCCCGATCCCGCACGACCGAACCCTCTATCGCCAGCGTCATCGTATCGAGAACATGTTCGGCAGGCTCAAGGATTGGCGGCGCATCCACACTCGCTACGATCGCTGCGCCCACACCTTCATGTCGGCGATCTGCATCGCCGCCGCCGTCATCTTCTGCCTCTGATCAATGAGTCCTGAGCCTAGGTAGAGAACGGTATTCGCGATCTTGGTATGACCAAGCAGGATCTGGCACGGCGCGCAAATTGGCGGTTGCTTTGTAGATGATCGACGCTTTGGTGCGGCGCAGCGAGTGGGTGCCATACTTCTCTCGGCGAAGACCAACGCCAACGACCCACTCGTCGACGAGCCGGGCATATTGCCGAGTGCTGAGATGATCGGCATGGTTGATGCGGCTCGGGAAGACATAGTCACCCATCGTGCCGCCCCGTCGTTCCAGCCAGACAAGTAGGCTCGCTCATGCGTCTGCCAGCAACTCGAACTGAACTGGCCGGCCTGTCTTCTGCTGCACGACGATGGCGCGAGTGCGGATTTGGCCGCCTATGACCAAATTCCCAATTTTAATCTTGACCACATCGCAACCACGCAGCTTGCTGTCGATCGCCAAGTCGAACAACGCCCGATCACGTAGGCGTCCATGCTGGTCAAGTAAGAAGCGGATGGCCCAAACCTGTCTGGGCTTCAGCGCCCGCTTCGCGCCAACTTTCCGTCCAGCGTTCCACGCACGTCGATCGGACGCCGCGGGATCGAATTCCGAATTACCCATGATTGCCCTCCAACGGCCGAAATGGCCAGAGAAGAAGATGCGGCGGTACATTGTCAGTGACCCTGGTATGGCGACTGTCAACCAATAGCTGACCTCAGCGACGCATCTGGGGGAGCTGCCGCGTCGGGTCAGCGGCGAAGCTTTAGGTTCACGACGTGGGGCTGCGACCCGTGGTAACGGTAGTAGTCTGCAACGCGGTCGTTCAATTCGTCATAGGGCGCGTCTTCCAAAACGGGGTTCTCCATATCGGGGGTCGAGTAGCAGCGGAACCGAAAATGCATTTCGCCAAGGCTTCATCGCCCAGCAGCGCTCGGCGGCTGTTTACGCCGCTTACGGGGCTAAGAAGCAGCGGAACGGAAAACCTATGTAATGGCCATGTGCGCCACCAGCGCGTCGATGAAGACCCGTACTTTGGCCGATAGGCTACGGTGACTTGGGTAGATCGCGTGGACGTCCACGCTGCCTGGCTCCAACTCGGCTAAAACTCGTACCAGCTCGCCTCGGGCGATTGCGCTGCGGGCCATGAAGTCCGGCAGGCGGCCGATGCCTGCGCCGCCTGCGAGCACCACTTGGGTTGGTGCCGGATCCGGCACGGCCAGGCGTGGATGGATGTCGATCTCCTCCGTCTCGCCACCGAGCGTTCGGAACGTCCATCGGGTTCTTCCCTCGACCCTGCCAACCAGATCGTGGCTACTGAGATCCTCGACTGACGCCGGCGTGCCTCGGGCGGCGAGATAGGCCGGGCTGGCGCAAGCCCACAATTCCATCGTGGCCAGGCGGCGTGCGATGAGACCGGACGCGGACAGGGGGCCGATACGGATGAAGAGATCGGCTTGCTTAGCCAAAACATCGACCTGCCGGTTGTCGACGTCGAGCGTCACCAAGACCTCGGGATAGCGCCCCAGGAACGCTGGCAGCATCGGCGCGACCAGTGCGAGCGCGAAGGCATAGGGCGCGTTGATCCGCAGGGTGCCGCGCGGCACGCCGGCGAAACTACCGAGCGCGGTCTCCGCCTCGTCGACGTCATTGAGAATTCGCAGAGCGTGGGGGTGGAACAGCGCACCGGCATCGGTCAGGCGCAAGTGACGGGTGGATCTTTCCACCAGCACGACGCCGACCTCCGCCTCCAGCCGGGCCAGTGATCGGCTGACGGAGGATTTCGGCGCCTTCAGCGCACGCGCCGCGGCCGATACGCTTTGAAGGTCGGCGATCCGGACGAAGGCCCGCACGTCAATCAGATCCAGCATGGTTCTACCGTTCCAGAATAGGAACGCGGTGTCCAGGATCGTAGGGCTAATCCCGCCTCGGGAACACCTTAGGTTATTACCAGGCCGACGTGTGCGGCATCTAGGAGTTCCATGTCTCAGACAGTCTTGGTTGCCGGAGCCACCGGCATGCTCGGTGGCCGCATCGCTCATCATTTGCTGGCCGAACCGGATGCGACGGTGCGTCTTCTAGTACGCCCCGGGGCATAGGATGACCCAGCCAAGACGGTGTTGCTCTCGCCGCTCCTGGCTAGAGGGGCGAAGATCATCCAGGGCAACCTTGCCGACTCCGCTAGCCTGGACCGGGCGACTATGGGCGTCGACGTCATCGTCTCCGCGGTTCAAGGCGGTCCGGATGTCATCCACGATGGCCAGCTTGCCCTGCTCGAAGCGGCCAAGAAGAACGGCGTGCGTCGCATCCTGCCGTCGGACTTCGCGCTCGACCTGTTTGAAACCCCGAACGGGGAGCACCCGCCTTTTGACCTGCGCCGGGCCGCGGACCAGGCAATCGCGGCGAGCGGGCTGGAACACGTGCACGTCCTCAACGGCGTCTTCATGGACGTGTTCCTCAGTCCGAGATCCATGTTCGACCGGCATCATGCGACGGCTCGCCTCTGGGGGGACGGCCAGGAGTGGTTCGGCGCAACGAGCGTCGATGACACCGCACGGTATGCGGCCCGAGCTGCGCTCGACCGGGGCCTGCCTAGCGGCAAGTTCGCCGTCGCCGGCCAAGTGCTGTCGTTCGACGACGTGGCGTCCGCGTTCGAGCAGGCCACCGGCCAGGCCTTCACGCGCGAACGCCTTGGCTCGGTCACCGATCTGCGGGCGTTCATCGCCGGCCAGCGCGCCCACGATCCCATGGCGGCCACCATCGGTACCTACGTGCTCTACATGCTGACCGAGCCGGCGGCGCTGCGCGATCTGCAAAACGGCCGCTACCCCGACATCCACCCCTGCAGCTTCGCCCAGTTCCTCGAGCGTGCCCTCACGCCCGCCGGGGCGAGCCGCGCGTGAGCACGCTGCTTCAACCACGAGGACCGCACGCTATGACCGACAGACTGCTGCTCATCACCGGAGCGACCGGCAACCAGGGCGGCGCGTCAGCGCGGGCCTTGCTGAAGGAAGGCGGCTGGAAGCTCCGCGCCCTGGTGCGTGACCCGGCCTCGGACCGGGCCAAGGCCCTCGCGGCCCAAGGCGTGGAGCTGGCCAAGGGCGACCTCGACGATGAAGCCTCGATCAGCGCGGCGCTACAGGGCGTATACGGTGTCCACAGCGTTCAAACCCCGATGAAGATCGGGGCGGCGGGAGAGGAGCGGCAGGGCAAGCTGCTGGCGTCGGCCGCGGCCAAGGCCGGGGTCAAACATTTCATCTACTCGTCGGCTGGCGGCGCCGAGAGGAACTCCGGCGTCCCGCACTTCGAGAGCAAGTGGCGGGTCGAGCAGCATATCCAGGCGCTCGAGCTGCCGGCGACCATCCTGCGTCCCGTCGCGTTCATGGACAATTTTGCCACGTTCGCGTTCCGCAACACCATGCTGTCCATGTGGAAGACCTATCTGCGGGATAGCGAGACGATGCAGTTGGTCGCCGTCAGCGACATCGGCTGGTTCGTGGCCCGTGCGTTCGCTGAGCCCGACCGTTACATCGGCCAGGCGATCGAACTCGCGGGAGACAGCGCCACCCGGCCACAGGCGGTTCGACTGCTCAAGGGCGCCGGCCGCACACCGGCCCTCTCGTTCCGCATCCCGAAGCTACTGCTGCGCCGGATGCCCGATGAGTTTACCATCATGATGACCTGGATGGCGCGCGACGGCTTCAAAGCCGACATTCCGGCTGCGCGCGCGACCCATCCCGGCATGCAGACGTTCGAAGGCTGGGCGACGAACGGTTCACCCTGACGCCCTCGGGGGGCCGGCACATCAGGCGCCTCTGCGAGCGAGCCCCTTCACGAACCGTTGCAACGTCATGTCGATGAGCCGATCGGTCTCGAGTTGCGTCTCCCGTGCCGCCAAGCCGTCGATCGCAAGCAGGGTGAAGCCGTGAACGAGCGACCACGCTGACACCACGGCCACCGCGACCGCATCTTCATCGTCAGAAGCGACATCGAAGCTGCCGTCGCGCGACCCCCGGATGATAATCTCGCGCAGGACGGCTCGCGCCGCCTCTGCCGCTTGGCGGACAGGCTCCGGGAGTTGCCCATCAACGGTAAGGGCCTGGCCCCACATTAGCCGGTAGCGCGCGACGTGCCCGAGGCCAAACATGACGTAGGCCCTGCCGATCGCCAGCAGCGCCTCCTCTGCGGTCCGGCACCCGGCGGCGGCCCCCGTGGTCGCGGCTTGCAGGCTTTCATAGGCGCGCACCCCGATCGCGGCCAGGAGGGCGCCCTTGTCCTGGAAGTGGGCGTAGGGGGCGTTGTGGCTGACGCCGGCCCGGCGTGCCACTTCCCGTAGGGAGAAGTCCGAGAGCTGGGTCTCCTCAGCCAGGGCCAATGCCGCATCGACCAGCGCGCGGCGCAGATCGCCGTGGTGATAGGTCATGGACATTTCGTCAGACACGTCATGCGGACTTGAGTGCCTTTCTATCTTGACAGTGTCAACTCAGCCTTTAATCTGGTCAGTGCCAACATAGGGCTCGGACCTTCCTGAGGTCTGTCGCCTTCATCAGCAGATTAAGGAGATCACCATGGGCATGAAGCGGATCATCGACGGCGCCTACCTCGTGCCGCTGGGCCAGGCCAACACCGTGCTGCTCGATGCCGGCCCCGAACTCGTGCTGGTCGACGCCGGGTTCCCCGGTAAGGCCACGCTGGTGTTGGACGCGATCCGGCAGCTCGGGCGTGACCCGCGCGACCTCCGGCACCTGGTGTTCACGCACGTCCATCCCGACCACATCGGCAGCGCGGCCGAGATCGTCCGGCAGACTGGCGCCACCACCTACATGCATGCAGCCGACGCTCCCTTCGCCGAGATGGGTGGGCCCTTTCGTGCCATGACGGCACCGCCCAATGCGTTGTTGAAGGTCATGAACCGCCTCGTCTGGCATCAGCAGGAGCGGATGGAGCCGTTCAAGATCGACCGGTACCTGATCGATGGCGAGACGCTGCCGCTTGTAGGCGGGCTGCAGGTCGTCCACACGCCCGGCCACTGCGCCGGACAGGTGGCCTTGCTGTGGCAGGGCGAGCGGCTGCTGATTGCGGGCGATGTCGGCATGAACGTCGTCGGGCTCAGTGATCCCGTCGGCTTCGAGGACATCGACGAAGGACGCCGCAGCCAGCGCAAGGTCGCCAGACTTCGCTTCGACGCGGCCGTATTTGGGCATGGCGCGATGATCCGCTCCGGCGCGGCTGAACGTGTCCGCTCCAAATGGGCAAGGGTTTAGGCTTTGGCAGCCGGGTTTTCCCGGCATATTGTGGCGCGAATGTTATTGTGCCTCGATCATGTACAGCTTGATCGTCATGACAAAGATGAACGACGTCGATCCGCAGTCCTGGCTGGTCGACATACTGGTCCCGACTGCGGAAGATCCGGTGCAACGCCTCGATGGTCTAGTGCCACGGCAGGGCCGCAAAATTAAATGGCTGGGCCGGATGCACATCATTTCGGGACAGGCGATCTCGTACCCAGAAACAGGCAAGAGTCGTTGCCTGCGCCTGTGTGTATCACGCAATAGCCTTTCGAATTGGGCTGATAGTTGGCGGGGAATTGGCCGTGAAGGGGATCGTCGGGAAAGAACCAATGGCCTCTGATCTCAAGCCTTAGCTCGTCGCCCTTGCGGAAACGGGTGGCATGCGGACGTAACGCGATTTCGACCCGCACGATCTCACCCGGGCGTAACGGTTCGGCCTTGCAATGCCGATGAACGGGCTGCGCCTCCGTCGAGAGATCGACATCCAGCTCGCGATGCGCAGCGCGCTGCCAGCCCTTGGAGACCATGTCGCCCGCAAAGCCGTAGGACCCCTCGAAAACAGTCTCCACTCCCGACCGGAATTTTCGGACGCCGGCATAGAGGAACACATCGTCCGTCCCCTTAACCTCGACGTTCAGGACCAGCGCCATTGGGCCGATCACATCCAGATCCTCGGGCACCGTCCAACGCAGCGACAGGACGCCGCGCGCCGCATCGAAGCCGGCGGACCCGGCCGCAACCGGTGTCGATTGATCCGCGAGGGTAGCCGATCGTGCATCGAGCCGGAGCTTGCGCCAGACCAGGTCCGCTGGGGGCCAAGCTGTCTCGTGGACGACCGCGACAGGATCGGGGCCGGCCTCCGTGATCGCCAGGCGGACGGCCGGGTCGTCGTCCCAGCCGTTGTCGATGCCCTTGAGCGTGCAATCGAAGAAGCGGAGGCGGGCCTCCGCAGCGTCCGCGCCGTAGTATGCGCACCATTTTCCGTCGCGGTGGGTATAGACTTTCTTGCGACGTGAGCCGGCGCGGCGGAATACTTCGAACGATCCCCGCGTATGCAGCGAATGGTCGGAGAAGCTGGCGCATACGAGCATCGGCACCTCGATCCGCTCGAGGTCCGGGGTGAGCGACTCGTACCAAGCGTCGCGCTCGGGCCGTTTGACGATTTCTTCGCGCAGCGCGGTGGTGACGCGTGCCGATCTCCCGGTCAGCTTGCTCCAGAGCTTGCTGAATCCGTCCTCTCGAACGCCGCCGGGGTAGGCGAAGTCGCGATACAGATCGCTGAAGCCCTCCCACGGGCAGATCGCGGTCAGTGACGGCGGACGCAGCGCCGCGACCTTGTATTGGCTGATCGCCAGGTAGGACACGCCGTCCAACCCGACCCGGCCGCTCGACCAGTCCTGTGCGCCGACCCACTCGATCAGGTCGTAGTAGTCTTCGGCCTCCGCATCGGAGAACAGCGCGCCGACCCCGTCCGACGTGCCGCCCCCACGGAGGTCGGCGTTGACCACCGCGTAGCCGTGCCGGGTCCAGAACGCCGGGTCCGGGGCCTCCCAGCTGGTGAGCGCGGAGATCGTCATCTTGCGAGGCTGCGGCACCAGCCGAGCCTGAAGGTTCGGACTGCGACCGCTCCAGGTCTTGGCGGGAATCTTGTCCTTGCCGTAGGGATGGGCGGACATGATGACGGGAAACGGGCCCGGGCCGCTCGGCCTGAACACGTTGACCCGCAGCACGGTGCCATCCCGCACCGGGACCGGCACATTCCACTGGATGTCGATGTCGGCGGGCGCCGGCGTGATCTTCGTGCTGGGCCGCAGCGTACCCCGGAGCAGCCGAAGCGCCATTTTGCCGATCATGGCGCCACGTGGAACTGGGGCAGCGCCGGCGGCGTGACGGCGCGCTCCGCATGCGGAACGGGCGGCACCCAGTTGTAGGGCACGGCCTGGGCGCGATAGATCCAGTTGGATTGGGCTTTCCCACGGAGGAGCTGAGGCACCAGCGGCGCCGTGCCGGAATAGGGCGAGACATACTCCCATACGATCTCGCCGCCCGACGTCACCTGGAACAAGCGGCCGTCGATTCCCTCGTCGATCAACGTGTTGCCGTTCGGCAGGCGCTGCACGCTGCCGATGAAAGGCGTCCAGAACGCCCAGTTCGCCTGACCGCTGTAGTATGCCTCGTACTCCCACACGATCCGTGTGCTGACGGGGTCGATCTCGAGCACCCGCGAGCCGCTGGTGATCTGCATCTTGGCCGGCGGGTATCCGGCCTCGCCCTGGTTATCGAGCAACAAGATGTTGCCCGCCCCCGGCAGGCCTTGCGCGATCATATGCGGGTCGTGCTGGCCGACGATCTGGTCGACCGGGCGCGGCGTCGTCTCCGGCTTGTAGTCGGAGCCTCGGGGTGGATAGTCGGGGCCCAGGTGCCAGACGATGGCGCCGGTCTGCTTGTCGACGATCGCGACGATGTTGGCATCGCGGGAGCTGATCATGATGTTGTCTGGCGCGAACCGCTCGTCGCCGTGCTCGGCCCAGTGGTTCGGGCCCAGCACCGCCATGGCGTTCAGATGGAGGTAGTCCACCTCCGTCGTCTGCCGCAGGAGCGCCAACTGTTCCGGCGAGAAGCCGAGCTGATCGAGATGGTCGGAGGTGCGCCAGGTCCACACCGTCTTGCCGACTTGATCGACCTGGTAGATCACGTCGTCGGTCATCTTGCGGTCGCCGAAACCCGGCAGCGTCTTGGCGTCGCTCGAAAGGATCAACGTGTCGCCGTTCTCGAGCCGCGCCCAATCATGGTGCTGCAGGGCGTTTCCGGTCGGGGCCTGATCACCCCACTGCCACAGTACCTTGTCGTTCCAGTCGACATAGCCGAACGTCTTGTCATTGAACTGCGCCGGCCCGCCTGGGATGACGCCGGTGGCGCCGTCCATGAAAAAGCCCGCGATCAGCGAGATCGACGCCAACTGCGTGCCGAGGACGCCCTTTTGGCCGCCCATGAGTTTGGGATCGACGATCTTGGACGGGAAGCCCGGCCGGTCCCATGTATGGACGACGGTGCCGTCCATGTCGATAAGATAGACGACCTGATCGGGACCGTTAAAGAGAACGAAGCCGTTTTGGGCCTTGGCCGGATCATAGACCGTGACCCCGGTGGGATAGACACTTGGGCTTGCCTTCGCCGGGTTGATGGACAGGATCGGCAGAGCGAGTGCCACCAAGCACCGACGCCATCCGTTGGTGGTTCTCATTGGCGGGAAAGCGCCTGGTCGCCGCTACCGGCGAAGGAGACCGTGACCTGCTTCGGGTAGACCCACATCGCACCGGTCACGGCATCGATCGGGTAGCCGAGCGGATATTCCACGATCGACCAATCCGAATAGGTCGATGCGATCGTCTGGGTCACCGGTGCGCGACCCGGCGCGTTGCAGGCCACATGGATGTCTTTCTTGCTCTTGGAAACCGACACGCTGCCCGGGGTCTGAACGGTCGCGTTCACGCCGTCACCGCCGGTCAGCGTGCACGTCGCGGCCGACACGCCCGGCGTGCTGATCGCGATCTGCTGGCCTGTCCCAGTGACGATGGTCGAGCACGCATCGAGGCAAAGGCAGGCCAGCGGTAGGGCGAGCATGGCAGGGCGTCGTGATTTAGACATTGTGAGCTCCGTGAGTGATAAGATGCCTCATAGTTTATATGTAAACCGTGTATTGCAAGGCGGCTTGCCACACGAGATCGCGATGGTCATTTCACGGCGAGGAGGGGAGTATCGATGGCGAGAGTTGTGCGGGGTGCCCATCCGACGTTGCAGAGCGTCCTGGAGACCAGCTCGATCCGTGGACCGGAGAATTCGGTTGGGTTCTGGCTATGGCGCCTTTCGCTGATGTATCAGCGCCGAGTTGAGCCCGTGCTGGATGAGGTCGACCTGACTCATCTGCAGTTCCTGATCCTCGTGCTGTCCGCCTGGTTACAGAACAGCGCGCCGCCCGTTCGGCAATCCGACATCGTGGCCATCAGCGGCGTGCAAGCTGCGCAGGTATCGCTGATGGTGAAATCCATGAAGGCAAAGAAGCTGCTGACGCAACGGACAGACAAGGACGACACCCGGGTTCGGCACATTGAGTTGACGAAAGCTGGCATCGCCGCGCTGGCGCGGGCCACACCGGTGATGGGTGACCTGCAGCGTCAGTTGTGGCCGCCGGGTCCTGAGACGGACGCTTTGCTACGCTCGATGCAGGCGACCGCGGAGCGGTGGAAGGCCGTCAAACCGTAGCGCCACGACGAACCCGCGTCGTGTAATCGCCTTGGAGAACAATTATCTGCTCATCCCGGCACCGGGCTGCCCTGTTCCGACGCTATTACGGGAAACGGGTAAAGTCCGCTGTCCACAGATCTCGTTGAAAATTTCATTTGGCAGTTTTGTCACCATTTCTGGACGAAATCGCAACGACGTCTACAAGCTTCGACAATCGCTTAGCCATTCCGATAGGCAACCAATTACGATGTGAGAGCGCCGCTCCGGACGTTTGAACACAATCCACCCCAAGCGACTTAGCCCCAATAAGGTATACCCCAGCGGCACGTCAGCACGGAACACATCCTCCGTGCCATTAGGGTTGCTTTGAGTATTCTGGGACACTAGCGTTTTATGGTCTAGACCCTTTCGGAACAGAATGGCTTCATACGGCTACGCACGCGTCAGTACTATCGACCAGGACCTCACGATCCAGCGTGCCGCCCTAAAGGCTGTTGGCTGCAGTGTCGTTCGCGCCGAGAAGGCCAGCGGTTCCCGCCGTGACGGGCGAACCGAGCTGCAGGTGCTGCTCGACTTCGTGCAACCAGGCGACACCCTGGTTGTGACCCGCATCGATCGTCTGGTTCTGTCAGGTGTCGCGCCGGCATTCTGAAGTTCTACGCGGCACGCACGAGGGTCTACGCGTTCTGCATGATGTTGAGCGCAATGGAGGTTGCTTTGGCGAAGCGGGCGCGGCGCAGAGAGGCGGAGACGATCTGGTTGTGACGGCGACGGGGGCGAAGAAGATTGCGGAGTTCCCCGTGTTCTCGGCAGAAACGCTCGGCAGCGTCATGGTTCTTGAAGCCACGCATACATCGGATCCTGCCCTTGATCCCGCGATGGTCCTGTTCAAGGCGATTATTCAGATAGACACTAGACCGTTGCTGCACGGTCTTGCCCAGCACGATGCGGATCGCTCTCGGGTAGGAGCCATGACCGTCTGTCGTAACCCGGTCCGGCCGAATGCCCATGGTCGCCCGCGCCGAGCGGAAGAAGGCCTTGGCCGCCTGCATGTCGCGATGCTCGCTCAGCATCGCGTCGATCAAGTTTCCGTCCCGGTCGATTGCCCGGTAGAGGTAGCACCACCGGCCGCGGACCTTCAGATAGGTTTCGTCAACATACCAGCTGACGCCGGCTGCGCGCCGGGTCCCGTGACGCCGTTTGCGCAGCGCGTTACCCATGATGGGCAACAGCTTTACCTCCCAGTCGCGGACAGTCTCGTGGCTTATCTCGATCCCGCGCAGCGCCATAATCTCGCTCAGGTCCCGCAGCGTCAGCCGGTAGCGCAGCCGGCAGAACACCACGAAGGCGATGATGTCGCTCGGCAGGCAACTCCGGTTCAGCACCCCACCGCTGCGCTCGTTGAACTGCCGTCCGCAATCGCGGCATCGGTATCGCCGGTAGCCTCGTGCCGTGACCTCCCGGCGTTCATTTACCGCCGACGAGCCACAGCCAACGCAATCCATTCCCGGCGCCCCTACCTATCGTCCAACGCTCAGTTTACCCGTTTGGTGAAGGCATCCAAACCTTCCCCGTCGTGGCGCGAGGACTGACAGAACCGGCTAGCTGAGCCCCTGCTTCGACATACGCGCCAGGTCATCGACATCCTGCAGGCGCTTGGGCATGCCGCAGGTGGCAAACCCGCTGAGCGCATCCTATCAAGGCTCGGTCTTCAGGCCAGCGATGATACCGTTTTGAACCATCTCAAACGTCGCGCCCGCGCCAGATCACCGCGAGCCTCGCTCCGAGTGGTCGGGATCGACAACTGGTCCTGGACGGAGGGGCAGACGTATGGAACGATCATGGTGGACCTGAAGCGGCGACGCGTGGTGGACATCCTGCCAGACCGAAGCTCGACCAGCACCGCAGCGTGGCTGCGTGCGTATCCGGGAGTCGAAGTCGTCAGCCGTGACCGTCATGGTCTTTATGCCGAGGGGGCGCGTGATGGTGCCCCGCAAGCGGTCCAGGTTGCCGACCGCTTCCACCTGCTGCAGAATCTGCACGAGCGGATCGAGCAGCAGTTGGGCCGCTTGGGCAGACCACTTCGACGGGGCGCCTCCGTCGCGGCCGAAGCGGCAGATACCAGGGCCGGTCTCCACGGCGTGCGGGAAGACCTGTTTGCGCAGATTCGTGCCCTCTACGACGCCGGAAGACTGCAACGACTATTTGCGAGGAACCCGGCCTCAGCCGTCGACGCGTGGACCGCTGGGTGAGGCTCGAGCAACTGCCATCGCGTAACGCAATCGCCAGGTCACCGCGTTCACCGGGACACTTCCACGACTACCTGGCTCGTCGCTGGAAAGAGGGTTGCACACTCGCGACCCGCCTGTTCACTGAGATCAAGGGTCTCGGGTACACGGGATGCTGCACGCATTTGGCACGTCTTTTTGCGCCCTGGCGCAGCAAGACAAGCCGCAGAGGCCAGGAAAAGGAGCGACAGTCGCCCCCGTCATCAATACCGATGCCTCGCGATTCTACCACCGGTCGGCCCCTCTCGCCCCTGACGGCGGGCGCATTGTGTATCAAGCCCCGCCCGCTGCTATCGGTCCGTCAAATGGCAACGGTCGATGCGCTCAAGGCGAATTCGCCAGAGTTCGTGGTCATGCGGCAGCTCGCGATGCGATTTCGAGGCATCCTTCGTAGCCGTAACATCGACGCGCTTGGTCGATGGCTCAAGGATGCACACGAGTGCCGAATATACGAGATGCAGCGCTTCGCCCGAATGTTGCAAAGCGATTTGGACGCGGTGACGAACGCGCTCACGCTCCCCTGGAGCAACGGCCAGACAGAGGGCCAGATCAGCCGACTGAAGACCCTGAAGCGCTCCATGTATGGCCGCGCGGGAGTGGAATTGTTGCGAGCTCGGGTTCTTCCGTTCTGAGTGCGTTGCCTGCACCGAGAACCAGGCAGGACCCGATTCAGTGGCAAATGGTCGGCAAATTTGCTGGTCAGCACCATCGCCAGCAGTTCGGCTTTCAATCGGCGCGCAAAAGGGGTGCTGTTTTACGCTTGATGTAATGAGATGATTGCATGACATTGGGCTCAGCGAGGAAATCGATACCATGATAAGGATACCGTCAAGCGTCTCTCTTAGAGTGGATCGCACTGGCGCGTTTAATTTTTGATAACCTCCCCCAGGTGGGGGATGCGGACGCACGCTCTTAGGCGCTTAGTGAGTGTCCGGAACTCGATCAAGCCTTCGAAGCATAACCAAGGAAAATGTCCGGCTCGCAGATCAAGAAAAGGAGAGTCGAGCATGGATCTATGGGGAGTTTCTCAACTAATCGGGGCCGACTACCCCGGCGCGTCGTCCACGCGCATACAATTTTCGCGATCAACCGTATCTCGGCTGATACTGGGTCATGAGCTAACCATAGAATAAGGTGGCCGGCAGATGGACGTTGTGGTGACCGTTGGCGGTGCGACATATACATTTGATTTCTTGACGATTGACGCCGCCGCCGCCGCGAGCGGCATTGCCAACGCAATCAATGCCGAAGGTGGAGTAAACACCGACGTTGTCAGCGCGGATGGGACCACCTTCCTCGGCTCGACCTATGATTCCATTGTCATTGATGCTCTTGGGGCAGCAACGGTCGTAGCCGCCAGTTCGGTCAGTGTCATCGGCGGCAGCAACGGCATTGCCTTCTACGGGGCAGCCGGTAGCACGGACAACATTGCCTTTGCCGGTGGCGCCAACACCATAAATGCCGGCACCGGCTCCACCTATAACATTGCAACAGGCAACGGGAACGATCTCATCTCCGCTTCTGGCAGCGGCTCGGTCGACGCTGGCGCCGGTTCAAATACGATCTTGGCAAGCGGTGCTGGGTCTCAAGAAATCACCTCTTATGGCGTCGGCGATCTGATCGCGCTCGGATCCGGAAACACCACAGTCGCTTCAGGCGGGACCGGAGCCATCATTTTTGGGGGCTCCGGCGCTGACGTCATGGCCGACACCGGGACGGCTGACACTGTTGTGGCCGGCACAGGAGCCATGACGATATTTGGCGGTTCGCAGGGCGTCTATCTCCTGTCGTCCTCCCAGAGCGATTTTGTTGTAGCAGGCACACAGCCCACGTCGTCCGATACGATCGTCGGTGCCGCCGGTGGCGCTGAAACCGTGTTTGGCGGAACCTCGGACCTCGTCTTTGCAGAGAATTCCTCGCTGCTTTACGTCGCGAGCCAAGGCAGTGCCGCTACTATTTCTGGTGGCACTTCGGGCAACGCAACTGTCTTTGGTGCAGCGGGAGCAAATATTGATTTTTATGGTGGGTCGGGAGAGCCGGAAGCAACTCTCGTACAAGGTAGCGGAGCGGAAACGATAAGTGCCGCGACCTCGCAGGCGAGCGTCGTTTTTGCTGGAGCGCCAGGCAATGCATTGCTCATCGGCGGCACAGCCCCGGACACGTTCATTTTTTCGAGCGGCGGCGGCACGGATGATACAATCGAGAACGCCACGGAAGCGGATGTCTTTGCGCTTCAAAACTATGGCAGCAACGAAGTGTCCAATGACCTTGCCCATGCGACCTATTCCAACGGCAACGCCACGATCACGACAAGTGACGGATCCGCGTTCACCTTCATTGACGTGACATCGCTGACCCAGACGTCAGCCGACACCTTCAGTGTGGCCTGTTTCTCTCGCGGCACTCGGATCGCGACCAGCCGCGGCGAAATCGCAGTCGAGGCGCTGACATTGGACGATCAGGTGCTTACGGTAGACTCAGGGCCCAGCGCAATCCGCTGGATCGGCTATCGCGATATCGACCTCACGCGCCATGCCGCCCCTGACCACGTGCGACCCATACGCGTGCGGACAGGCGCTTTCGGCCAAGGTCGTCCACGACGTGACCTGATGCTGTCGCCCGACCATGCCATCTTCGTTGAAGGTGTGCTCATCCCGGTCAAATACCTTGTCAACGATATCACTATCCGGCAGATGGAGGCAGAGACGGTCACATACTTCCACATCGAGTTGGAGCGTCACGAGATCGTCCTGGCCGAAGGCCTTCCGTGTGAGAGCTACCTCGACACCGGCGACAGAGCGGCCTTCGCCGGCGGAGTCACAATGGAGATCCACGCCGTATGGGGATCAGAAGCCCGCGACGTTGCGCTGATCATGGACGCTCTAGGGTATGCGCCAATGCGGGTGGCAGGTCCGGAGGTCGAACTCGTCAAAGCACAACTCGCGTCTCGCTGTCATTCGGAGGAACAGGCATCGGCTGCGGCGTAAGACTAACGCTGTTCAAATCGGATGGCATGACGACCAGTTCGGGCGGCTGGCAACGGCCTCATTCACCCATTCCAACGCCCTTACACTCCTTCCCGCCTCGCGATCGAGTGGCCTCCGACAGACCCGTCCCAATTCGGGCAAGTGCCCTAATCCTACCCAAAAGGCACGCTAAGCATGTCTTAGAGTGCCCGGGAACTGCTAAGCCATTGAATTATAGACGCGAACAAGAACGCTTTCTGTCTCCTGTATGCTCGATTACTCCACATCTCACGCGACCGCGATGCCGGCCGGCTTTTCCCAGGTCGCTTGTTTGGCAAAAAACCGCATCGGACGTGAGCGGGCTTCTGGCCGCCTGATCGACCAGGATTTTTCCGCTCCCTCGCGTATCCGATCAGCTACCGCCAGCTCGAGGAAATGATGGCAGAGCACGGCGTCGAGGTGGACCATGCCACACTCAATCGCTGGGTGGTCAAGTATGTTCCTCTGTTGGATCGGGAGTTCCGGCCGCGCAAGCACCCGGTGGGTCCAAGTTGGCGAATGGACGAGACCTATGTCCGAGTCAAAGGCGCGTGGATGTACCGAGCCGTTGATAAGGCCGGAGCCACGGTAGATTTCCTTCTGACTGCGAAGCGAGATCGCAAAGCCGCCCTGCGGTTCTTGCGCAAGACGATCAAGGGGAGTGGCACGCCTCAGAAGATCACGATCGACAAGAGCGGCGCCAACACGGCTGCGATTGTGAGCCACAACGCTAAATTCGGGGCGGCAATTGAGATCCGTCAGATCAAATACCTCAACAACATCGTCGAACAAGATCATCGAGCCATCAAACGACTGGCGCGACCAATGCTCGGTTTCAAATCCTTCCAGTCAGCGGCGGTGACGCTTGCCGGCATTGAGCTCATGCATATGCTTCGGAAAGGCCAGTTGCGCACGACAGGCAACCTGTGTCCGGCGCAGCAATTCTATTCTCTGGCAGGATAAACCCAGAGCGTACCCCGCCCTCGCGTGTCAATTCCGGAAATTTGCGACAGAACCGTTTCGCATGGTCACTGCGGCAAATAGCGTCGCATGATCTTCCCAGATCGGGTGCGGGGCAGGCTGTCCAGGAACACGACGCGCCGAAACCCCGCGAAACCACCAATCTGCGCGCGCACTGCGGCCACGAGTTCCGCACGGAGATCGGTCACCGGGCTGTCTCCGACGCGCCGGACGATAAAGCCGACTGGAACCTGCCCCCGCGCTGCATCGGCCCGGCCCGCAACCGCGCATTCCGCAACCTCGGGGTGCGCCGCCAACACCTCCTCAATCCGCCCGGCGGCGATGCGCCGGCCCGCAACCTTCAGCACATCATCGGTGCGTGACATGACATGCACCTCGCCACGCGCGTCAGTCATTCCCTGGTCGAAGGTTCGGTAATAGCCAGGAAACCGCGCCAGGTAGGTGGCCTGCATGCGCGCCTCCGCCTGCCACAGCGTGGTAAGGCAGCCCGGCGGAAGCGGCAGTTTTATGGCGAGTTCGCCCTCTGTCCCCGGCGGCAGAACCCCGCCGGTCTCGCCCAACACTACAAGGTCGAAGCCGATCGCGGCGCGACCCGCCGGCGTGTTCAGGCCGCGCAGCGACCCGGCGATGGCCGAGCCGGTTTCGGTTTGCCACCAGTGATCGCAGATCGGCACGCCGGCCGCGCCAGCCGCCCAGGTGAGCGTCGCCTTATCCGCCCGCTCACCTGCCACGAAAACCGCAAGCAGGGCGGACAGATCGCAGCTACGCCCATGCGCGCCCTCGGGGTCTTCAGACCGCATCGCCCGCAACGCACTCGGCGAGGTAAACAGCAAGTTTACACCGTGGCGCGCGCACAGTCGCCACAGCGCTCCGGCATCCGGCGTGCCTGTCGCGCCGCCCTCATACAGTACGGTCGTGCAGCCGGTGAGCAGCGGCGCATAGACGGCATAGGAATGGCCGACCACCCAGCCGAGATCCGCTGTGCAGCAAAAGACCGCGCCTGGCTCGATGTCATAGACATGCCGCATCGATCGGCGCAGCGCGACGGCGTGGCCGCCATGGTCCCGCACCACGCCCTTCGGGTTGCCCGTGGTGCCGGAGGTGTGGAGGATGTAGAGCGGATTTGTCGCCGCGACCGGCACCGGCGCTATGGCCACTGACCGCGCCTCAACCTCGGCAAAGTCATGCACCCGCCCCGGGAGCGCCATCATCCGGCCACCGGGCCGCTGGAACACGATTGTCGCATCCGGCCGATGCGCTGCGATGCCCAGGGCCTCCGCCATCGCGGGCAGCAGCGATATCGCCCGCACACCCGTATAACCGCAGGTGGTAGTCACCACGACGCGGGGTGACGTGTCGTCGATCCGGGTGGCGAGTTCCGGCGCCGGGAATCCCGCGAAAACGAAGACATGCACGGCGCCCAGGCGCGCGGCGGCGAGCATGGCAATCACCGACTCCGGCACTGGCGGCATGCAGATCAGCACGCGGTCCCCCTGCTCCACGCCCAGCGCGCGCAACCCGCCCGCGAAGCGCGCCACGCGCTCGGTCAGCGCCGCATAGGTGAAGTGCTGCGTCCCCCCCGTGACCGGGCTTTCCCAAATCAGCGCCATCCGGTCGCCATCGCCCGCTACGACGTGGCGGTCGAGCGCATTGGCGCAGATGTTCAGCCGCCCATCCGGGAACCAGTCGGCAAGGCCGTCCGGCCTAAGCCGAAACGCGGTCTCGGGCGGCGTCTCCCAATCGATATCCTGTGCGGCGTCCAACCAATAGGCGGCCCTATCGGCCCGCCAGGCCGCAACCTCGGCGGTATAGAGGTTAGGCATGGACGGCCACGCGGTCCGCGATACGCTCGGCGAGGTAGCCCGCGTCGCGCGACACGCCGGAGAAGCGACCGGAGCCCCAACTGTGCAGCCAGGGCAGGCCGAGGAAATAAAGGCCCGGCGTGCCGGTGACGCCGCGATAATGGCCGGGCATGCCGCGCCCGTCGAAGACCGGCACCTCGATCCAGCGGAAGTCGGCACGGAAGCCGATGCACCACACGATGCCGGTGATGCCCGCCGCCTTGAGGTCAAGGCTTCGTGCCTCCTCACTCGGCGTCCAGACCGGCTGATACGGCGCTTCCTCGGGCGCGCTCATACCACTCTTGGCGATAAAGCCGTCGACGCCGCGCTTGATGCTTTCTGAGACGGCGTCTGCGGAATCGAGATTCCGCGTCAGCCCTTCGCGAATCAGCAGCCGTCCGTCCTCATAGCCGTCGGCGCGGCCATAGAGGTGCATCCCCTCCAGCGCGCGCAGTCGCAGATCGATATCCCGACCGCCGTCACGCCCCGTCACGTAATGGTTGGTATTGTCGCGCACCCCTTCCTTGAGGGGGTGGTTCTCCACGGGCATGTCGTAATAGCTCATGAGATCCAGCCAAGCGACGACATCCCGGCCGCGATAGCGCCGCGCAACGCGCGGAGCCTCCCCGACGCACAGATGGACCTTCCGGCCGGCGATATGGAGATCCTCGGCGATCTGGCAGCCGGATTGGCCGGTACCCACCACCAGTACCGCGCCTTCTGGCATCTGCGATGGCCGAAGATAATCGGCGGAATGAACCTGCCCGATGCTGGGGTCGATGGCATAGGAGAAGCCTGGGCGGATGGGGTCGTGGTAGCCGCCGGTTGCCACCACGACCTGCGCGGCGGTGATCGGACCTGCATCCGTCTCCAGCGCGAAGCCGCCCTTCACCGGGCTCAACCGTCGCACGGAAACGCCGGCATGCACCGGTGGATCGAAGGATGCGGCGAAAGCTTCGATATAGCGCACAATATCATCTCGCCTCATGAAGCCCTCGGGGTCATTGCCGGCATAGGGGAAGCCCGGGAGTTGGCATTGCCAGTTCGGAGTGACGAGGCAGAAACTGTCCCAACGCTGCGCCCGCCAGGCGTGACCGATCGCAGATCGTTCCAGAAGGACATGATCGATTCCGGCCTGACGCAGATACCAGCTCATGGAAAGCCCGGCCTGGCCGCCGCCGATGATTGCAACGGGGATCTCCGCTGGCAGTCGTGCCGCAGCGATCGCGTTCAATGGGAGCCTCCATCCAAACGACGAAAGCCTGTGACTGTCACTCGGGACGCCGGGTCGAAGGCCAGTGCCCGCTGTTCCATGGCGGCGAGCGTTCCCAGCGCGCGGCTGCAGGGAAAGCCGTATTTCGCCTCCACCCGTGCGCTGGCCGTGGTCATCGCCGCGCGGGTCCGCTCCAGTAAATCTGCGAGAGGATAGGTTTCACCCGGCGTCAGATGATCTTCCACGACGAGGGAGGGCGAGTAGCAGGCACTTTCCGCGCCATCGGGCCAGCGCAGGCCGAATTCCATTTCAGGCATGGGTCAGGGTTTCCACATCGGCATAGGCAGGAAGATGAGCGGCCGCGACATCGCGCCAGGTGAAGCGGGCGGCGGTGCGCGGACCGGAGCTTTGCAACCGGTCCGCGATCTTGGGCCGAAGAGACTCCGCCATGGCGGTGGCGATGGAGGCGACGTCGGTCGGATCGGCCCAGAGGCATTCGTGCGGCCGGAAATGCTCGTTGAAAGGCGCGATGTCGGAGACTATGACGGGGCGACCGCAGGCCATCGCCTCGATCGCGACAAGGCCGAAGCCTTCGGCGACAGACGGTGACACGACCGCATCAACGCGCCGGTACAGCGCCGGCATATCCTCATCTGCGATCACGCCCAGACGATGAACGGCCGCGTTGCCGGCACAGAGCGCGTCGAAGGCCGCGCGGGTGGCACCATGATCCAGCAAGGTCGCGCCACCGGCAATCAGCAGCCGGGCGGTTGGATGCTGATCTTGCAAACTCAGGAAGGCGCGGAGGATGGACAGGCTGTTCTTGCGCGCCTCGATCCCGCCCATCGCCAGGAACAAGGGCCCTCGTGGCAGCGCCAATCGCGCGTCACCCGCTTCGGGGGCGGGTGTGAAGCGAGGGGTATCGACGCCATTGCCGACGAGCACGGTTACACGACCGGTTATGGCGGCAATGCGATCGCCCCAGATACGGCTGACACAAAACAGCCGCTCTGCCGCGCGCATGCCCCGGTCCTGCCAGGCCGCCAGACGCGGATCGGCGAAGTCATCTAGGTGATGCACCGTGCGCAGGAATGGCCGCGCGAGACGATCGAGCGCATTGGCGCTGATCGGGTCCTGCGCATGGAAGATGTCGTAGCGCGCATTGCATAGGAAATCGGCGATCTCTTCGATGCGCTGCGCCACCATGGCGGCTGTCCCGCTCACCGGCACGGCGGGGATCAACCGATAATCGCAGCGGGGTATGCGAAAGAAGGTCTGGCCGGGCAGCGCGGGGGCGAGCAGCGTCACATCCTCACCCATGTCGCACAGTGCTTCGGCCAGTTGCATGGCATGAACCACTCCGCCGCGCGGATTGGTGGAATGGGTAAGGACGGCGATGCGGCGGTTCATAACGTGCCGCAGCCGGTCAGTGGCGTCTCCGCCAGATCCCAGAAAGTCTCGACGCTACCGTCATGCCGCAGATCGACGCGGGTGCCGGCCTCGCATCTGCCGATGACGGCGCAGGCGATGCCGCGGGCCGAAAAGATCGCCGTGACTGCCGGCGCATCGGCCTCGGTCGCCGTCAACAGAAAGCCGTAGCTCGGGAAGCTGGTCAGCCAGCGCTGCAGGTCCACGCCATCCGGGCGGGGCACAGCGTCGACATCGATGATCAGGCCGATGGCGGAGCACTCGGCCAGCATCAGCGCTGTGCCGACGAGCCCGGCCATGGAGATGTCCTTAGCCGCGCGGCTGAGCCCGGCCTCCGCGATCTCCGCGAGCAGATCGAGATCTGCCCGTAGCCTGCCAGAATCGACTTGGGTGGAGGCGGAGTCCCAATAGGGATAGGGCTCGTGGTAGGCGCCGCGCAGGTCGATGGCAGCCAGCAGCACCTGCCCCGGCTTCGCGTCGAAACTAGTGAGCAGGCGGGATGCACGGCCGAGGATGGCGACCGAAAGCTGCTCCCCTGCGCTGCGAGTATTGGTATGGCCACCGATGACCGGAATGCCGTAGGCGGCAGCGGCAGCGGCCAAGCCCTCCAGCACCGGGGTTGCGTGATCCTGGTCGCGGCTCCAGATCGCATCCACGACGGCGATGGGTCGCCCGCCCATGCTGGCGATGTCGCTGGCATTGACCATGACGCCGCACCAGCCGGCGAACCAGGGCTCCGCCGCCACTAAGTCGGTCACGAATCCCTCGATGGCGAGCAACAGCCAGCCGTCCCTGTCCGGGATCGCGGCGCAGTCGTCGCCCAGGCGAATGCCAGCCGGCGACAGACCGAGTTTCCGCACAACGGCTGCGATGTCGGTCTTGTGGGCGAGGCCCCGCTGCGCGCGCAAGGCCGACGTAAGGGATTGCGTCAACATCACGCAGCCCGCTCTATCATTGGCCGCGCCACGGCTTGGCGGCCGATCAGGCTGGTGGTGTCGCGACCATGCGGCAGGTAATGCGCGAGGTCGACGCGCATGACGTGATGCGCCCGGCCATGCAGATCAACCTCCCGCAGGCTCTCCCAATGCAGCCGGCGGAACAGGGACAGATTCTGCACCTGGACATGGGCCAGGAAGGTGCGGCAGCCGCGCTCGTTCGCCGTGCAGACGGCCATGCGGATGAGTTCAGCGCCCAATCGGCCGACGCGGCGATGCGCCTCATCCACGCCCAGGCGCGACCCCCACCACAGCCCCGGCTCCGCCTCATGGATGCGCACGACGCCCACCACTTCCTGCGGCGCAGCGGCAATGCAGGTCACGGCAACAATCGTCGTTGCAACTTCATCGATCGCATCAGCGTCGTCATCCGCGAAGATGCCCTGTTCAGCGCAGAAGATTTGTCGCCGCAGCCGATGATGCCCAGCGCGCTCCCAGGCCTCGGAGGCGAGCCGGATGCGATACTCTCCGGGGATGAAGGTGCGGATCGGCGCATCATACAACAGCATGCGTCAGCCCTCGTAGGAGGAGAGCGAGGAGCACGCGCCGCATTTCGTGCAGCCGGCTTTCACCTCGGTCGACCGCAATCCGGCCGCGGTCAGCATCCGGCCGAGCGGCGCCAGCACCGACCGCATGAAGTCAGGCGTCGGCGGCGCGTGGTGTTCGAGCGGCGTGCCCGTGATCGGCACGAATGGCACCACAAAGGGATAGACGCCGAGCGCCACGAGTTGCTCGCACAAGGCCAGGATCTCGGCAGCGGTATCGCCGAGGCCCGCAAGCAGATAGGTGCTGACCTGCCCACGCCCGAAGACCGGCACCGCCTGTGCAAAAGCCTCCAGATACCGATCGACCGATACGGTCGCCTTTCCCGGCATGATGCGCGCCCGTACTGCCTGGGTCGCGGCTTCCAGATGCATGCCCAGGGTATCGACGCCGGCATCGCGCATACGCCCATACCAGGCGTGATCGCGCGGCGGTTCGCACTGGCCCTGAATGGCGAGATCGACAGCGTCTTTGATGGCGACCGCACTGTCGCACAGCAACGCGGCACCGCGATCGATCACGTTCGGCGTGCCCGTAGTCATGACCATATGCTTGACGTCGTCGAGCAGTACGGCCGCGCGGGCGACCTCGGCCAGTTGCGCGGGCGTCTTATGGGCGATGGTGCGCCCGGCTTCCAGGGACTGGCCGATCGCGCAGAACTGGCAGGCGGTGTGGCGATCAGTATAGCGGATGCATGTCTGCATGACCGTTGTGGCCAGCACATCAGCGCCATGCAGCACGGCGATCTTCCAGTATGGGAGACCGTCAAGCGTTTGCAGGCCGTAGAAGCGCGGCTGCTTGGGGAAGGTGATGCGGCCGACGGTCGCACCATCCCGCAACAGGATGCTGCCGCCGGTCACATCCGGCAGCGCCGCCTCGAACGGTGAGGTGCGGGCCGTACCGGTATAGATCGGCACCATCACCGTCTGCCCGGCGATGGTGATGGCCTTGTGGTCTGAAGGCCCGGCCCCACCCCGGCGCCCGGAGGCACCGGTATCGGGATCAGCCAGTCGCAGCCCAAGGGATTGCAGATCCGTGATCAGGCTCCGGCTGCTCGGCGGCATGTAGGTCACGTCTGTGTTGGTCTGCATCCGCGTCGCTCCGGTTGGGGGCTCGGGTCATGGGCGTTTCGGCTGCATCGCGCAGCACCAGGCTGAGCAGTTCCGGCCGTGCGTAATGGCCGACGCTGTCCATCATCCGTTTGCGCTTGGTGATGAGCGACATATCGAGATCGGCGATGACGACGCCTTCGCCCTCGCGCAGTGGCGTCGCCAGGTGCACGCCCTCCGGCGAAATGATGGCAGTGTTGCTGCCGCCGCGCAGCGCGCGCTGCATGGCCGGATCGAGTGTGATCGATTGGATCTGTGATTCCGTCAGCCAGCCGGTGGCGTTGACCACGAAACAACCGCTTTCCAGCGCATGGTGCCGGATCGTGACCTCGATCTGATCGGCGAAAATCGGACCTACCATTGAGCCCGGAAACTGACCTGCATGAATTTCCTCGTGCTGCGCCATAAGGGCGTAGCGCGCGAGAGGATTATAATGCTCCCAGCAGGCCAGCGCGCCGATACGGCCGACGGCACTCTCCACCACCTTTAATCCGCTGCCATCGCCCTGGCCCCAGATCATGCGTTCATGGAACGTCGGCGTGATCTTCCGCCGCTTGAGCAACATCGCGCCGTCCACGTCAAAGATGATCTGCGTGTTGTACAGCGAGCCATGGTCACGCTCATTGACACCGAGCACGATGACCATGCCGTGCTGTCGCGCGGCATCGGCCACCGCATCCGTCGCCGGCCCCGGCACCGTCGGTGCATTCTCATAGAGGCGCATATGCTCGCGCCCCATGGAGACCGCCGGTAGCACGAAGGAGAAATACGGATAGTAGGGCACAAAGGTTTCAGGAAAGACCAGGAAGCGCACGCCTTCGCGTGCCGCCTCCCCTATTGCGCGCAGAACCTTCTCCACGGTACCGTCCGCGTTCTCCAATACCGGAGAGAGCTGAGCCGCCGCCGCTCGGATGGTCCTGTGCATCGTCCTGGGCCTCAGACCGTCCAGGAATCGATGACGAAGGCGTTGTCGCGCTTGTGCAGCAACATGCAGTCCAGCACGTCCAACGGGCTGATCGGGCGAATGCCGGGAATCAGCGATCCCTCACCATGGCCGTAAAGCGCCTGGAGCGAGAATCGGCAGGCGAAGACCTTGCCGCCCTCCTCCATGAACTTCTTGATCTGGTTATTGAAGTTCTGGTGGCCGGGGAACGCATCATCGCCCAGGCGGGGAAAGCCGCGCAGCACGCCGAGCGTCACGCCGGGCCCATAGAGAAGAACTGTCGTCTCGAAGCCCTTGCGCTGCAGGCGCGTAGCCTGGAGCAGGTTGACCAGGCCGATAGAACCCTCGAAGGCGACCGTATGAAATGACACCAGGGCCTTCTGGCCGGGTTCCGCCTTTACGTCCTCGAAGACCTTCTCCTCATAGTCGACGAGGTGGTCTCCGATCTCGTGTCTTAGCTTTTCGACCTTGGGCATCTCGCGCGTCCTTCTCGCTGTGCGGCGTTCAGGAAGCAGCGGTCAGGGCGGCCTCGCAATCGGGACAATGCAGCCCGATTGATCGTCATAAAATCCGTACAATAACAGACAAGATTTATGAGATGCCGACAATATCATGGACAAGGATGGTCGCGATGCCTGGGGTGGTCGGATCCTGAGCGGTAGCCGACTAAGACAGCATCGTGTTGATCAAAATTTAAGCGGATTTTTACGGATGGCTGTTAGACATTTGGCATCACGTTTCCGTGACGGGTTCTAGACAATATCTGCATAAATTTGCGGCACCGGCCGCCGGATGGCACCTGCCACCGCGTTCAGTGCCGTGGCGAGTGCGTCGCGATCCTCGGCGGCGCCAAGGGCGATGCGGACATGCCCTAGGCCCGGCTGGGCACCTTCGACGGTAAAGGCACTCTCAGGCACCAACGCCAGGCCTTGGCGGCGGGCATAGGCGGCAAATTCCGCAGAATCCCAATGCGGCGGCAGGGGCAACCACAGATGCAGCCCCTCGGGATGAGCCTGCGCTTGCTCTTCGGTCAAGATCGACGCCGCGAGCGCTTGCCGGACCACAGCTTCCCGACGGATCGCCAGGAAGAGGGCCTCGGCCTCTCCACTCCTGATCCAGCCTGTGACAAGGGTGATCAAAAGCGCGGAGCCCGTCTGCACGGTGCCGCGCAACGCCGCCGTCAGCCGGTCGACCTGGGTGCCGCTCGGCACCACAAGATAAGCAACCCGCAGACCGGGGGACAGCGTTTTGGCGAGGGTAGCGAGGTGAAAGACTATGTCGGGGCCGAAGGTCGCCAGCGCCGGAAGGCATGCGGTTGGGAACAGCCCGTAGGCGTCATCTTCCAAGATCGGCACGGCATGGGCGCGCGCGATCTCAACCACGGCCTGCCGCCGCGCGACGGACATTGTAGCGGTCGTCGGGTTCTGGATTGTAGGGGTACAGACAATCAGCCGCGGCCGGCTCTCATGGCAGACGCGGTCGAGGTCCTCAGGCAGCATCCCTTCTTCGTCCATCGCCACGCCGACCAGCGTGATCCCGAGTTGCGCGGCCATCGCCCGTAGGCCGGGATAGGCGAAGCGCTCGGTCGCCACCACATCTCCCGCGCGGGCGAGCGAGGTCAGCACCACCAGCATGCCGCTCTGCGCGCCAGGGCAGATCAGCAGCCGCTGCGGATCGACGCGGCCCATGGTGCGGGCCAGCCATTGCGCCCCAGCCTCGCGGTCCTCCGCGCTGCCGGTATCCCAGTGATAGGTCATCAGCGCCGCCAGATTCTGGCGCCGCAGCATGCGCGCCAGCCCCTCCTGCAGCATGACGCGCAGGGACGGATCCGCCGGTAGCGGCGGCAGGTTCATCGTCATGTCGATGAGCGGGTGGGTCCGGTTGCGCTGCCGCAGCTGCGGCGCGTCCGTCCGCACGAAAGTGCCCCGACCCACCGTCGCGGTCAGCAATCCCTGACGATGCGCCGCCGCATAGCCGCGCGTCACGGTCGCCAGATCAACCCCGAGATGGCCCGCGACGGAGCGATGTGTCGGAAGCCGGTCGCCCGGAAGCAAATGACCGTCCCGGACAGCATCCGCGATGGCGGCAGCGAGTTCACGGTAGATCGGTCCAGTGCGGCCGCTCAGGTTGGGGAGCCATCGCGGCGATGGATCAGCGGAAGTCGTTCGTCTCGCCGCCATCTGGGCTCCCATCGAGGTGCTAGCCTGAAAAAATTCTCTTACAAGACCGCGGCAAGATGCAGGCCAGCCGAGTAACGGAGTGGAAATCGTCGCTCTCTGCGAGCAATCCTATTGTGCATAAGTCCTGCTCGCCAAAAGCTTGAGTGACCGATGACCTGCCTGCCAGCAACGCTACCACCATGTCGTCTTTTGTAGTCCGTAATATAGTCCCATCAGGGTTATGAGGGATCCTGTGTAGAGCACTGCAACAGACATCGTGGACCGAATTGCAGTGCCGCTCGTTGGCAGGATCGTCGCCTGCAGGCGGGTTGGCCCATGCATGACAATGACGAGAAAGATCGCAATGATGGGTAGATGGCCGAAGGCATCCAACTTGCCGAATTCTGGGATAGCTGAAATAAATATCAGCATGAAGAGAAGCGCGCCAGGCCGAAGAAGAGTGCGTCCGACAACAAGATAGAAGGCCAGGCTGAACTCGACGAAACCCGCTGTAAGGGTGACGAAGGAAGACGGAAACCCCAAGGTGATATCGGGATGAACGGCAAGGACGATGTCGGTCCATCCGGGGTAGAGGAACTTCTCGATCGCCGTCCACATGAGGCTGAACCCGAGCGTCCCCGTCAGAAGGGGGACTCTCCAAAGTCTGTTCCGTCGGATCCACTCGAAGTCTGGTGAGCTCAAGATGAGGTAATTCGCGAGCCCGAGGAAAAAGACGTAGTCCACCATGTGGAACAGGCCGTAGCGCGAGACCCCGATGCAATAGAGGACAATCAAACCAAGTCCCGCAAGGGGACATGTCCGCCGAAGAATCAACATCGCCACCACGGAAAGTTGTACTATTGAAACTAAGGCATCTCGATCAAAGAGATCCGGCGTCAAAATCGCACCATCTCCTGTTTTCGCCCATGGAACAACGGCCATTGAACTCCAGAGGCTCAGCGCGTATCCGCCGACACCAAGCCGAATGACGAGTTCCTCGATGATTTCGAGTTGCGCACTATGGCCAGGTAAACGGGGCCATTGTCTGAGGACGATCGCGTCTAGTAGAGATCCTGCGGACACAAGGGCGAGAAAGGTAACGCCCCGGCCGAAGAAAGCGGCGGATAATACGGTGTGTAGGGGAAGCGGAGGAACCCTCAGATCAAGGGCGCCGCAAAACCATTTAACGTGTGCATTCGCATGGTTGGGAAATATGACGAGGGCGGGGAACAACAAGAACAAGATAAAGGCGAAGTGCGGCTTTCGGTGCATCAGGCCGCCCTTATTGCTTCACAATTCCTTTACGGCTGGGTTGAGAACGCGGATGCATTCGGTACCTCCAGCAAATTTTTTAAGTGCTCAAGGTGGTTCTATTGTAAGTGCTGGCGGAAGACGCGCCAACCTGTATCCGGCCCGATGTCGGCGATCTCAAGCTACTATTTGAAAGAGGTCTGCAACGAATCCGGTCTGCGCCTGCCTGTTACGACCGCCGATGTTGTGGACCTGTCCCTTTCGGATCATCGCCACTGCTTCGTAGCTGGCCAGCGTTCGTCGGGCGGTCGGCAGACTTCCGAAGCCGAGCCCAGGCCTCACCAGCCGCTTTATTAGTCGATGATCTTGCTCGACAATATTGTTGGGGTATTTGCATTGTCGCAGCCGCGCGAAGTGCCACAACTCGCGTCTACGCTTCATCTCTGCGGTGGCACGCGGGTAGGCCAGGTTCTTGTCGACGATGATCGTGCGCGGATTGCCGGTATGAACCCGCGCCAATGCTTTGTGTATGGAACGCTTTCCGGGCTCGCGGCAAAGCCTCGTGCAACCGCGCATGAATGAAGAACGCCGTCGCCTCAGGCTGCTGTCAGTTTCTCTAACTAGGTGTCAGGTTGTGAGACGTCATTGGGATGGAGTATCATGGGCTGTAGCCTACTACGCCCCCTGGTTTGGCGCCTGTGACCGGAGTGCTCGCTGATGCTCCAGATTCATCCGCAAGCCCGCACGACACCCGCTGTTCGAGCTGATATTGCTCGCTCGTCTGAATCAACAGGCGTCCTGGCTCGTCGTTATGGCGTGAGTGACGAGACAATACGCAAATGGCGCAAGCGAGGCGCGGATGACTGCCGCGACCGGACGAGCCGTCCCCGGCAGTTGATGTGGAAAGCTACGGAAGAAGAGCGCGCGATCGTCTGCCATCTGCGGCGAGGAACAGAATTTGGTCTCGACGACCTAACCTTCGTGGTGCGGCACTTTCTGCCGCATCTCAATCGCGACAGCGTTTGGCGCATCCTCAAGGATGCGGGTCTCAATCGCCTGCCGTCAAAGGAGCGCGCGCAGCCAGCCCGCGGTGAAGGGAAATTCAGGGATTATGACCTGGGTTACGTCCATATCGACATAAAACACTTGCCGAAGCTGAGAACTGCTGATGGAGAGACGCGCAAGCGCTATCTCTACGTCGCTATCGACCGCTGTTCCCGCTACGTTCATCTGGCAATCTATGATGCCGAGAATGCCGAAAACGCTATTGATTTCCTCACGGCCGTGAAATCTGCCTTTCCTTTCCGGGTGACCCACGTGCTGACCGATCGCGGCTCTTGTTTCACCGCCGATGCCTTCGAAAAGGCCTGCCAAGACAAAGGTGTGGACCGCCGCCGGACACGCGCCTACTCGCCACAAACGAACGGCATGGTCGAACGCTTCAATGGGCGCATCGCGGCCGAGGTTCTTCCAATCAATGTCGCCAACCATGCTGATCTTGAGAAACTCCTGAAGGGGTTCAACCAAGCGTACAATCAGCGTCGGCAGCGCGTTCTCGAAGGGCTGTCACCAGCGTCAAAAGTCGACGAACGATTGAGACAAAAACCGCGCCTCAGAAACCGGCAATGCACGTCGGCAGCGGACGAAAGCATCATGAGTGAGGTCGACGATATCATGGTCTACGCCAATGACGTCTCACAACCTGACAACTAGCACTACTTTGGCAGATTTTTAGTGTCGGGATAGACGAGGGCCTTCTCGCAGTGGGGGCATCGCCTGGGTGGAGGTCGCGCGAAGAGGTCAAGGATAGCTTGCCTGATGGCCGGCATGCTCGGTTGTGGCGGTGGCCCCCCGCTTCTTTTTTTTCCGTCCCGCTGCCTTGAGACGGCGGGATTGGAGGAAGGCGTAGGCGATCATAGTCATCAATGCGTGTCGGTGTAATCCAATCCAGGATCTTCCCTCAAAGTGGTCGAGGCCCAGCTCTTCCTTGAGCTGCTGATGCGCCTGCTCGCAAACCCATCTGGCTTTGATCGTGGCGGCAAGGGTTTTGAGGTTCGCATCAACCGGTAAGTTCGAGACGTAGTATTTCTGCTCACCGCTCGGCCGACGTTCGCCAACGAGCCAGACCTCGTCGCCAGGCATGCACTGCATACGATTATCGAGCATGCGATGTTTGTGACCATCTGACACGCGGACACGGCGCGCCGCGAAGAGACATGTCATCCGGCCCTTGGTGCCCCGCCGCCAGCTCACCCTTTGCCATTTCTCTGCGGCTAAGGATACTTCGGCGGCCACTGGCGACTTATCCGGGAGGTGATATTTGCGGGGCTTCCCTCTCCCCGCGACAGGGAAAATCAAATCGACGTTGGCCGGATAAACGTTTTGCCGTCGCGACAGACCCACCGCCCACAGCAGACCGCGGTCGCTCAAGGCCTGGCGGAAAGAGCCACTGGACCCATACCCGGAATCAGCCAGTACACAGCCGAAACGCGCACCGGAGGCAATGACTGTGTTTCGGCATGGAAAAAGGGCTCTGACTCACTTTTGATGGAATTGGGGTGCTGTGTGGCTCGGATCATCGAGGGAGTTCGCTACCATGCCCCAATCTTTTCGCGCCACTGCTCTCGTTCCACGCGGTTTCGTCGTCGATGAGGTCACGAGCGATGGCGCGAGCGCGCTGATCACCGTGCGCTCCGTTCAAACCGCGAGCGTCTGTCCTGGGTGCGGAACCCAATCCGGCCGAGTTCATAGCCGATATCATCGGTGCTTGGCGGACCTGCCGATCGCTGGGCGTCCTGTTCGCCTCAGGGTGCGAGCGCGTCGGTTCTATTGTCGGACCGTTCTATGCGGGCGGCGTGTGTTCGCCGAGCGCTTCGACGATGACGTGCTAGTACCTCGTCCCAGAGGATTTGACTGTTTGATCCTGGGCTGGATTGAGGCGTGGCAGGTGTTCACGATTTGCAAGAACGGTGACGCTTCGCGGCACGCCGGGTTTGCGTGAGATCAGCCCGGCTTTTTCCAGCGTGAGGAGCATCTGGTACACCGTAGGTGGCGTGACGCGGAAGAAGCTCTGGATATCGGCCTGCGCTGGCGGGCGGCCGTTGACCAGCGTGTAGGCGTCAATGAACGCGAGATACTGCCCTTGTTTTGGGGTGAACTCTGAAGGCGATTCGCCGACGTGATTCATCATCGTCCTCCACAGCAGGGGATCGACGATGAACATACGCTACCGGGTGGTACTCGATGAAGCCGAACGGGCTCAACTGAGGGCCATGTTGAGCGGCGGCAAGCATGCGTCACGAAAGATCAAGCGGGCACAAATCCTGCTGGCTGCCGACGCGGGGGTCAGCGACGAGGAAATTGCCCGCACCGTCTCGATCGGCGGTTCGACGGTGTATCGGACAAAGCGGCGCTTCGTGGAAGGCAATCTCGAGGCCGCCCTCAGTGAGGAGCCACGTCCGGGTGCCGCGCGCAAGCTGTCAGGCAAGGAGACGGCGCTCTTGGTTGCGACCGCCTGCTCCAGCCCACCCCTGGGGCGCAAGCGCTGGACGCTCGATCTGCTGGCGGGCGAGATGGTCCGTCTGACCGAGCACGAGGCGGTGTCGCGCGAGACGGTGCGGCGGCGCTTGGCCGAGGACGATCTCAAGCCGTGGCGACGCGACATGTGGTGCATCCCGCAGATCGACGGCGAGTATGTCGCGCGCATGGAGGATGTGCTCGATTTGTATGCCGAGCGGGTCGATCCCAGGCGTCCGGTGGTGTGTTTCGACGAGAGCCCGACGCAGTTGATTGGGGAGACGCGCGCACCGATCCCCGCCGAACCGGGCCAGCCGGAGCGTTATGATTGCGAATATCGCCGCAACGGCACGGCCAACTTGTTTGTGTTCCTCGATGCGCACCGATCCTGGCGCCATGTAAAGGTCACTGCGCAGCGCACTGCAAAGGACTTTGCCTTATGCATGCGCGATCTAGTGGACACGCACTACTCAAAAGCGGAGTTGATCCGTGTCGTGCTGGACAATCTCTCGACCCACCCGGCCGGGGCTTTGTATGAAACATTCCCCGCGGACGAGGCGCACCGCATCCTGCGGCGGCTGGAATTCCATTATACACCCAAGCATGCCAGTTGGCTAAACATGGTAGAGATCGAGATAGGTGTGATGCGCGGCCAGTGTCTCGACCGCCGCATCGGCGAACGCGAACGCGAACGCGAACGCGAACGCCTCAGCCAAGAATTGCTGCCTGGCAGAAGAAACGCAACGCCGCAGGTGCACGCATCAACTGGAGGTTCACCACCCAAAAGGCACGCGACAAACTTGCTCGCGCCTATCCCGACATCGACAAAGAGTCATAATCACTGCGTCGGGGTACTAGTCCGCCCCAGCCCGTACGGGATGCGACGGCCATGGGCACCGCGGCCAGCGCATCGGCGGTGGCGCCCCACAGCAGGAGTCGCTCGCTGCCGAGGGATGTTACGAATCGGGCATTGAGCGTGCTGGTCACCATGATTCCGACGATGCCAGCCCCGAACAGGAAGCCATAGAGTTGCGGCGGCACGTGATGGACCGTGATGTAGGCGAACGTGCCGAAGAAGAAGAAGCCACCCGCACCGGCATGGGCGAGCAACCGGCGGTCGAGCAGTAGTCGGCCATATTCGGCGAAAGCGCGCCGTAGTGGTTCCGTGCTTCGGCGCTCCGGGGGCAAGGTTTCGCCCAGGGTGAACAAGGCCGCCATCGTCGCCAGGCCCACAGCGACAAGGGCGCCGAAAATAGCCCGCCAGCCCGCCGCCGCTAGGATCCCACCACCGACGAGCGGCCCCAGCAGCGGCGCTACGGCCATGATCGCCATCAGCGTCGACATCATCTGCGCAGCGCGCGGCCCGGTGTGGAGGTCGCGCACCATCGCGCGCGCTAGGACCACGCTCGCGCAGGCGCCGATGGCCTGGAGCACCCGCCAGCCGATGAGCGCGAACGCGCTGCCCGACAAAGCGCATCCGGCAGATCCCATGATGAACAGCACCAGGCCTGCCGCGATCGGGCCGCGCCGTCCGTAGCGGTCGCCGATAGGTCCCCAAAACAACTGGCCGACACTAAACCCAACGAGATAGCTCGATATCGTCAGTTCGATTGTGCCCGGGGCCGCCTTCAAGGCCGTGGCGATGGTCGGGATCGCGGGTAAAAATAAGTCGGTCGAGATGGAGGCGAAGCCCGGCAAGACGCTCAATATGACGAGGACCCGCCATCCATGGCGTGTCTCGCCTGGAAGATCCCAGGCGTCGTGAACCACGCGCGCTTCACCGGTCGCCGCCACCCCAGCCGTCACGTGGCCGTCAGTCAGCTTCCAGCCTCGTCGAACACCTTGCGGGCAATTTGCAACGCGGTCATCGCAGGCGGCCATCCAGCGTAGAAAGCGAGATGTGTAATGATTTCGATGATCTCGTCCTTCGTCACGCCGTTCTCCAGTGCCCGCTTCAGATGAAACGGCATCTCGTTGGTGCGATAAAGCGAGATGAGGCTGGTGATCGTCACCAGGCTGCGGTCGCGAGGTGACAATTTCGAATTCGCCCACACCTCGCCGAACAGGACCTTGTCGGTGATCTCTGCCAAGTGGGGCGCAATGTCGCCGAACGACTTGCGTGCATTTGTTGGTTCTTCACCCATCTTGATCTCCTGTGACATTGCTGCACCCCCAGCTTCTTGCTCGTAGGGCAGAGCGGCGGCTGCCAATCAGTGTGCGACGAAGCCGCCATCGACCGGCAAGGCCACGCCGAGAATGAACGATGCCCCGGGGCTGCACAGCCACAGCACGGCCGCCGCAACCTCTTCGGAACGGCCCATCCGGCCGATCGGCTGATCCTTCAGGAATTCCTTCATGGCGTTCGGATCGATTGCGTCACCCATTGGAGTGTCGATGCAGCCCGGGCACACGGCGTTCACCCGGATGCCTCTGGTCGCGTAATCCAGGGCGGCGCTCTTCGTCAGTCCAATCACCCCATGTTTGCTGGCATGGTACGCGGCCCGGCCTGGCAGTCCGACGAGCCCACCCAGCGACGAGCAGTTAACGATAGTGCCACTGCCTTGCTTCCTCATCTGAAGAAGTTCGTGCTTCATGCAGGTCCAGACGCCGCGCAAGTTGACGGCGTTCACCTCGTCGAAGCCTTCGCCCGTTTCGTCGGTGATGTCGCCCATCGGACCCAAGATACCGGCGTTATTGTAGGCCATGTCGAGACGGCCGAAGGTGGCGACTGTGCGCTCCACCATCGCGGCGGCCTGCGCCTCGTCTGTCACGTCGAGGGTCACCGCAATAGTCCGATGGCCTTCGGCGCTGAGGGCGTCGTTCGCTTTCAACAGTGCCGCCTCGTTGCGGTCGGCCAGCACGACGGCGGCGCCTGCCTGCGCGAACGCCTTGGCGGTCGCCAGGCCCATACCTGAACTTGCGCCCGTCACGAGAGCGACTTGGTCTTTGAAGTCATAATTTGGGTTCATGGTGGTCTATCCTTCGCGTCCGTATTGCGCGTCGCTGACTGGTTCGAGCCAATCGACGTTCTTGCCGTCCACCATCTCCGTGACCGCGATGTGCGTCATGCCCGTCGTGGCGGATGCGCCATGCCAATGCTTCTCGCCCGCGGAGAAAAATACGGTGTCGCCGGGGCTCACGCTTTCGATGGCGCTATCGACGTGCTGCACCCAGCCATGGCCCGCTGTAATGATGATGGTCTGCCCCGCCGGATGCGTATGCCAGACGGTCCGCGCTCCGGGGGAGAAGGTGACGCTGGCCGTTGTGACCCGGCTCGGCGCTTCGGCCGTGGCCATGTTGTCGACGCGCACGTTGCCGCTGAAGTTGTTGGGGACGGCGCCGATCTTCGACGGCATAGATGCGTTGCGGGTTATTTGCATGAGTTCTCTCTGGTCGTGAGCGGGCCTTGGGGCCCGGCGGCGATGGCTGGACAACAAATAGGGGGTCAGGCTGACCGCGATTAGGCGCTATAACCCGCATACGGCTATAAGATGGACTTCTGAATGCCAAGGGCCGACCTCAACGATTTGGCAGCATTTCTGGCCGTTGCCCGCGAAGGGAGCTTCACCAAGGCCGCCGCGCAACTCGGGGTTTCGCAGTCCGCGTTGAGCCAGACCTTGCGAAGCCTGGAGGCAAGGTTGGGCCTCCGCTTGCTGACCCGGACTACGCGCAGCGTTTCGACGACGGAGGCTGGAGAACGCCTGCTTAGGGCCGCCGGACCGCGTGTGGACGAAATCGAGGCAGAACTTGCCGCTCTGGGTAGCCTGCGAGACAAGCCCTCCGGGACCATCCGCATCACGACGCACGACCACGGCGTCAAGGCAGTTCTGTGGCCCACGCTTGAGCGATTCTTGCCCGGCTACCCCGACATCAAGGTCGAAATCGTCGTTCAATATGGCCTGACGGACATCGTCGCCGAACGTTACGACGCGGGCGTTCGTTCCGGCGAGATGGTCGCCAAGGACATGATCGCCGTCCGCATCGGCCCAGACCTCCGCTCCGCGGTCGTCGGTTCACCTTCCTACTTCGCCGGGCGCCCGCACCCCAAATCGCCGCAGGATCTGACCGCCCACGTCGGCATTAACCTGCGCCTCCCAACCCATGGAGGTCTTTACGCTTGGGAGTTCGAGAAGGGCAGACGTGAGGTGAAAGTAAGGGTGGAGGGGCGGCTTACATTCAACACATCTCCGCCCATGCTCGACGCTGCCCTAGCCGGGTTCGGCTTGGCATACTTGCCGGATGATGATGTGGCGGACCACGTTGCCGCAGGGCGGCTGGTTCGTGTGCTGGCGGATTGGTGTCCACCATATTCGGGATATCACCTATATTATCCAAGCCGCCGCCAACCTACCCCGGCATTTGCGCTGCTCGTAGAGGCGCTACGCTATCGCCCTTGATGGATGGAGCGCCCTCTCTATACCTTTAGGGTCTAAACGCCTGAGCCAGACCAAGTGCGTCGAGTCGGGTGCTGCCGATAATGACAGCCTAGTTTAATCATGAGCGTCTACGGCTCGGTTTTCCAGATTTGCAAGCGTGCGCCGCTGCTGAGATGGCCAATATGGAAGCGCCCCGCCAACTGCGTCGTGCATGTGCCCCGCTCCAAGTTGGGGACCAATGCGGTGCTAAACACCCAGAACCTACTTCCGCTCACGTCCGCTATCGGGGAGGCGGCAGAGACTTCTGTATTACCGGCACTGGCGCTTAGCCGCCGGAGCTGAGTGGGCACAACTGGCCGAAAGCGGAACAACCGCGTTGGAGCATTCGCCCAACCGCTCGCACCGAGGCCACTTGATCTCTACCCGTCACTGCAAGGGAGACTGGGCGACACGCCCCGCTCGAGGTCATTGACTATGCCGCGCCGAGATGGGCGCGGAGTTCCTCACGCAACACCCGTCACTGTGGCGCGACGCCGCCGATCACGGCGTCTTCTGTCGCCCGATGCGCGAAGGACATTGGACCGTAATCCTCCTCCTGCTCGATCGCGAGCACCCCTTCCCTGGCAAGTTCCAGCCCGGCCAGCAGCGTGCTGGCGACGGCGGCCCGCGCTCTGAGGTCGCGGTTTGCGACGTCAGCCGAGATCGCCGGCAGGAACGCGCTCAATTCACCGCCCTCAGGATGCTCCGCCAAGGTCAACCTGATCCGCGCCAATGCATCCGTCACGCGCCAAAGATCTGGAATGACTGGCTGGTAGGGAGGTGCCTCGTCCGGCCGCCCTCCCCTGCCCCGCAGCACGACCAGACAGGCTTCCATCAGCGCGACATAGCCACCCTCCCGCGATGGCGCCGTCGCGGCAGGCCGCGCGAAGACGTCGGTCCCGAGTTGCGGCCGCGCCGTCAGCCAGGCCGCGGCGGCACGCACAAAGACCATCTCCTCAAGCCGCCGTACTTCGGCAGCGGCGTCCTGCTCCGCCGCGATCGCCGCTTCCGGGCTGGCGGGGAACAAGAGCCTGGACCGCAGCAACACAAGCCGGGTGGCCAGCACGAGCCAATCCGCCCGATGTTCGAGAGACACGCGGCCGACCAACCGCTCCATGCTGGCCACGAATTGCTCGGCCAGGTCGCGGATGGACATCCGGCCAAAGTCGATCCGCTGCCGCTCGGCGAGATCCAGCAGCAGGTCCATCGGCCCGTCGAAACCGTCGAGATGCAGCATCGGCATCTCGGCCACCCGGGGCGGCGTGCTCCAGTCATCCCAGATGGGATCACCTGATCCCTCGGCGGCGTCTTCCTCCCGCTCCTCCCCTACCGTCGGCCCATCACTCACCGCCGTAATCCGGCCTGATGTCGACGATCAGCCTGGTCCAGCGCTGACGTACGGCCTGCATCGCCGCCCAGGGCGTCCAGTCGGCCGACCAGAACGCGACTTCGAACCGGGCCGAGCGGCGTAGCCGGCGATCGTCGCTCCCCGTCTTCAAGCGGACATGGCGGAGCGCCTGCACCACGCCCCAATGGGTCCGCAGCCAGGCCAGGCTGGCCGGGTCGTCCGGCCCAAGAGCGAGGACGCAGTCCGGCACCGGCAGCAGCGCATGCAGGTCGAAGGGACAGCTGCGGACGCGGCCGATCGCGGCAGTGACCCGCTGCTGGTTGGCCTCGATGGCGCTGCGGATCTGCCGCGCCAAGGCCCGCGCGCCGGACAGAGTGAGTCCGGTGGAACCATCCGGCGGGTGGACCAGTGCCATCACCCGGTCCTCCTCAAGCAGATCGAGGTCCGGGGACAGCCAGGGAATGGCGCCGAGTCCGGCCGCCGCCATTTGAAATGTTGCGACATGCTCCGCCGGCCCGCTGACGATCAGGACATGCCGCAGCCAATCCGTGTTCGGCAGTGACAAAACATCCCCGTCACGTGTCATGGGTTCCAAGGGCCTCTGGCCTTTGGCGGGTGCAGGGCGGAGCAGCCAAAGGTTCCGATCGGCGTGTTGACGCCGGTCGGAAGGGCTGCGGAGGGAGCGCCCTGCCGCTGCCTGGCCACTCTCACAAATCCAGCAAGCGGGCGGGGTTCTCGCCGGTGATCTTGGCCCGGCGGCGATAGCCGCGCAGGGTCGAAAGGTCTTTCTGCCGGGTATGGGCCATCACCTGCTCGTCCGGCGCGGCGGCCAGATAGGCCTCGGTGATGAAGCCGGCGCGCAACCCATGCGGCGACAATCGCTCACGGGGATCGACGGTCAGACCGGCGAGTGCGGCGCGGCGCAGCAGGATTTTACGCACGCCATCCGTCGTCAGCCGGTTCTCCAGCGTGCCCCAGGCGGTGACGCCACGGAACACCGGACCATGGGTGATGCCGGCGCGTTTCAGGAAGCGTTCGACGGCCTTCACGGGGCAAGTGTCCTCGCCGCGCATCCAGGGGATGGTGACATCGGCCCCCTGCCCTTCCTGGTCGCGTTTGCTGCGTGGGATGTGGATGCTGAGCCCCACCTCCTGAAACGTCAGGTGCTCGCGGTCGATCGCCACCAGCTCCGAACGCCGCAGCGCCCCGGCAAAGCCGGTCAGAAAGAGCGCGCGATCCCGGACCCCCGCGAGATCCTCGCCACAGCTCCCGAGCAGCTGGCGGATTTCCGTGGAGGTCAGGGCGGCCGAGGGACGGATCGGCTTGCCATGCTGTTTCAGGATGCCCTGCAGGGTCGCACTGATCGCCGGATGGCGCGTGCTCCAGAGATGCCCGTTCTGATGATGATGGTGGGCGATGGCAGCCAGCCGGGCCCGCAACCCGCTCTTGCCCAGCGCCGGCACCAGACTGGCGAGATAGGCCGCGACCAGCACCGGATGCACCGGCAAGATCGCCGGGTTCACCGCCTGGGTCCGGCACCAGGCGACGAAGGCGCGCCAATCGCGCGCATAGGCGCGCTGTGTCGAGGCGGCCAGATGGTTATCGGCGAAAGTGGCGGCGGTCTCGATCGCCTGGCCGAGCGGCCCCGACAGCAGCGCCAGCATCTCCGCCGAGGCCGGCGAGGCCGGCGCCATCCGGCCGACGATCGCGAGCGCCGAGGCCTGGCTGGTTGCGGGCGCGTCCAACGGGCTAACGGCCGCCGACACGGGACCTTCGGAGGGAGGTGCCGTCATGCCGCGCCGTCGCTCCGCATGAACCCCATCGCCCGCTCCTTCATCAGGCCGCGGCGCGTGACACCGCACCCGCCTGCCCCGAGCCGATTCTGCCAGACACGGGGCAATTGTGGCAACTGGCTTTCTTCATATGCGACGTCTCGATAATAGGGATTATCGAGAGTCACGGAAACGTGAGGATACGCTGCGATTCGATAAAGCGTTGATATCGGACGAGGTTTTCTGCGACATTCTAGACGCGTCGGCTGCAGATCCTGACCTGCGAGCGCGTGGCTCTCGCGGCAAGTCTCGATTGCTGTCGGCACAGCGTATGGGCGCAGAAGGCTTCGCGCCTGATGCGATCAGGCTAGCCACCCTCCCTACTCGGACGCTCCGCCGATATCTCCGCTCGACGAGCGTGGTCGGGCATAAGCGTTAACACCCTCGCCCCGCGCTGCGCCGCGGTCCGCCACCCACATTTCATAGCCGGCTGCTCGGTGCCAACCGCCGAGGCCTATGTTTCGGAAACCATGGTCAGCATCATCGTGACGCCGCCGTCTGCGGTCAGGCGCCGGTCAAGAAGCTGGCGCGCAACCGGCTAGATTCTTCGCGAGATTCCGTAGCACATGACAGAATATGGTGGCGGCCTGCATGACCCTATCCTGCTGCGTAAAGGCTTCGGGGACGCACTGCGCTCCTTCGAACTCGCCGCCATCCATATCGAACATCGCAGGCACGGGGGCGCGGGTTATGCCTCACCCTGCCCAGCTCTAAAGGCAAGCGCCTGGGCAGTGGTTCCACCATCGCTATTGCATAACAGACCTATATCTCTTTCGCGCGCGGCGTCGCTTGAAGGACGCCGCGCGCGATCTCAAAATGCCCCGTTGGGACGGATGTAGACGCTGCAGGCACGCTGGTGCGATAGACAATGAGGTATCGGGGATCAGGAGCGAGGCGGTCGATGGGCCCGCTAGCGCGCGTGTTATCAAGGCACAGGGCGGCCCTCGCCTCAATTGCAAATCGATGACGAAGGACGTGGACCGAGGCGTCTACCCCAAACGCCTCACAAGAGCTCGGCGACCTATTCGACCGACACCCTTCGAGGACGTGATGGATGCAGGTGGAGTCGCCTCCGACTCGTGTGGACTTTACTGGGGAGGAGTCACAGCCGGTTCATGGACTTTACTGGGTAAGCCCCGTGGACTTTGCTGGGAGGGTAGTTTTGAGATTCCCTATGGAATCATGAGTCTAACAAGAATCGCCCCGAGGACTTTACTGGTGACAGTACAAGTATAAAAAACAAATATTTCCTTCCAGTAGATTGCCCCAGTAAAGTCCACAGCGACAGCAGAACCACAATCAGACAGATTGAAGTTATGGGAAAAGTCCACGACATCCTGGAACTCAAAGGTAAGCAAGGGGCTTTGCTTGCCGATTTCGAACGCGTGGTCGTGGAAGCCGCTGCGCAATACCTGGGCGATGAAGAAAATAGCATTGGATTTCTCTACTCAGGCTGGTGCCAGGCAGCCCTCCCCCATCGGAAATTGCCGAACGAGGCTGGTTGGCAAATTGAGAGCGAACGTATGGCCCTGGTCGTCGAACCCGGCATGCGCCCGACCTCCAGCGGCAAGCCAGAAGCTGTCGGCGTGCCCTATGGCAGCCGCGCTCGACTGATCATGATCTACCTGCAGAGTGAAGCCGTGCGCACCCAGTCCCGCGAGATTCTGCTCGGCCGGTCGCTTAGGGAGTGGCTCGCTAAGATGGGCATCCCAATCGGCGGCAAGAGCCTCAAGGATGTTAGGGATCAGTGCGAACGCATCAGCCGATGCCGCCTAAGCCTGACCGTGCGCCACGGCAGCCGGGTCGGCATGACCAACCAAAACGTCGTCGATACCGCTATGTTCGTCGATACCGAGGAGCCGGGACAGGGCAGCCTCTTTGTCGAGACGGCCCGGCTGTCCGAGGGCTTTTACGAGCAGCTCCAGCGTCATCCCGTGCCGCTCCAGGACGCCGCCATCCGGGCGATCGCCAACAACTCCATGGCGTTAGATGTCTATGCCTGGCTCGCCTACAGGCTGCATTCCCTGGACAAGCCGCGGACCATTTCATGGAAGGCCGTGAAGTCCCAATTCGGTGCGGGCTATGCGCGGATGGACCACTTCAAGATCAACTTTCGCCCCACCATGGCCCTGGCGCTCGCGGTTTATCCGGATGCGCGGGTTGATGAGGACGAAAACGGTGCTGGACTGATCCTGCACCCGTCACGGCCGCCAGTGCCGAGCCGCTTGGTTTCCGTCTCGGCGAAATAGGCCACCCAGTAAAGTCCACGCGCCCCTTCGCTCGTCGAGACGGACCACCCAGTAAAGTCCACTCCCCCAATCAGCGTTGGCTGGAATAGCGAAACCCCGCCTTCTTCTGCGGCCCCGCCATATACTCCTCATAAAGCGGCCCCATCTTGGCCAGCAAAAACTCCCCGAAGCCACGCGCGACCGCTTGGTCGATCTTGAGCACGAAGGCCTTGTCGCTCACCGTCACGGTCGCGACCGTCTCGCCCGTCTTCGCGAGCCAAGGTCGCGGTTTGCTCGGGGACAGACTCGCCGACACTTTCGGCTCCGATCGCGTCAAATGCTGGTGCAGCATGTCGAAGCGTTGATCCGACGGTATGGATAGAAAATCCTCACTTTCGAGAAGCGGATCGACCGGGCGTTCCACAGCGCGCTTTGAAAAGGATGTGGCGAGGTCGAGCCAACGGTCCCTCCCCGCTGATGGCGCCGGACCGATCGCTTCCACGATATCCGTCGGCAGTCGGTTCACGACGCTGATGAGACGCGAGAGCGCCGTCTTGTCGATGCTCAGCGCCTGCATGATCGTCTCGCGATCATAGCCCCCCTCCTCCAGCGCCTGCGCGAACCGCCCGCGCTCGATGAAGGACAAATCCGCCCGCGCGCTGTTCTCCTGGCCTTGAGCGATCACCAGCTCCTGGTCACTGAGCGGCTTGATGATGGCGCGCACGGCGCGACCGAGTTCCGCCGCCGCACGCAAACGCCGGTGGCCGAACGCCACCTGGTAGCGGCCTGCCGAAGTGGGATGAGGCCGCACGAGAATGGGCGAATCCTGCCCCTTGGCAGCGATGCTCGCGCGCAAGGCCTGGAAGCTCTCGTCATCGCCTTCCATGCGATCGGTGATGAAGGAGCGATCGATGAGAGCGGGGTCAAGATCGAGGATCAGCTCACCGGTCGTGAGACGCGCTTCGAGCGTGCGGGCGGCGTCCGCGCGGGCGGCCAAATCGTCAATAGTTCGGGTCACGGCGCCGAAAGCGCCACGACCGGTAAAGGCAAGGGCAGGGGTCCTGGCCGCACCTTCCTCATTCGAGTTGACAGCCGGCAACTTTTTGTTCGTCAGACCTGTAAGCAGGTTTTTGCGGGCCATCAGCGTCTCCCCCAAGCGGCATTGATCAAGTATTCGATTTCACCATTGACGGCATCGAGCGATTCCATCGCCCGGTCATAGGTCGAGGCGGTGAACTGCCGGCGCTCCACCTCGTACAGCGTTTGCTTGGTGATTCCCGCATCCGATATCGCGACGCTTTTGAGCATGGGGTTGATCAACACATGCTGCCCGAAAAGGGAGCGCAGGAAGCTCACCATCTGGGTCTGCGGCCCGTCGGACGGCTCATACCGGGTGATGAGATAGCGCAGCCAGTCATAGCCCATATTGCCCCCGGCCTTTTTCAGATGGCCGAGAAGATCGCCCATCATCAGCAGGAACTGGCACATCGACATCACGTCCAACATTTGCGGATGGACGGTGATGAGAATGGCGGTCGCCGTGCAGAGGGCGGACATGGTGAGGTAGCCGAGCTGCGGCGGGCAATCGATCACCACCACATCATAATCATCCGCGACCGGCTTCAGCGCATCCTCAAGCCGGGTGAAGAAAAGCCGTTCGTCGGCCGGTGCGCCCTTCATCGCGAGGATCCGCGGCGTATCGTACTCGAACTCCATGAGCTCGATATTACCGGGCACGATGTCGAGGCCGGGGAAGTTCGTTTTCTTAATGATCTCGCGCAGCGGGCGCGCGGCGCCGTCATAGCGGATAGCGCCATAGAGGGTTTCATCCTCGCCGACATCGAATTCCGGCTGAAACCCGTGCAGGGAGGAGAGGCTGGCCTGGGGGTCGAGATCGATCGCGAGAACCCGGTGGCCGCGCAGCGCCAGATGCTGGGCGAGGTGGGCCGCCGTCGTGGTTTTGCCGCTGCCGCCCTTGAAGTTGACGACAGCCACGACCTGGAGGGCTTCGCCCTCGCGCCGGCCGGGCACGTAGCGTTTGCTCGATCGGCCATTCTCATCGAGATAGTGGCGAAGCTCCCGGATCTGCGCGGCGGTATAGGAGCGGCGTCCGCTGGCGGTGACTTGCGGCTCAGGCCCTTTGCCATCCAGCGATAAGTTGCGGAGATATCCGCTATTGACGCCGAGGAGCTTGGCCGCTTCGCTCACCTGGAAGCTACGCAGGGTTTTCTCGGCTGTCGGTGGGAAAAGTTCAAGCCGGTGCGCCTGGAGCTTTTCGGACAGTTCCCGCGCGTGATGACCGATGATACTATCGATATCGCTCGCGACCAGCTTTGCATTGCTCATCACTTAGGCTCGCACATGCGATTTCAACTCAAAATGTGGTTGAGATCGCACTTATCGTGATACGGCTGGCGGTGCAATGTTTAGATGAAGTAAGCCCTTTTAGATTAAAGTTGACAGCCGGCAACTAGTACCGAATCGGCCTTATGTGCTCGATGGGGGGTGCGGTTCACAGGACCGGGTGACATCCAGATAACCGCGTCGTCGCTTGGTCGTCGCCAGCTCGGCGAGGGCGATCGAAGCGGCCATGACATCCGGATAAAGGTCGAACCTCATCCGCCCGTCGGTGCCGATTCTGCCCCAGTTACGGAGGAGGAGGACACTACCGAACAAATCGCGCGAAATCGCCAGCACGTAGAAGCGACGCTCGTTCCGCGCAGGCCGGATGCGCCTCAGCTCGATCTTGGAGGATTGGAGGTGCCACATCGGAGTAGGTCCTGACCGGATTCGCAGCGGTTTTCTCGCAAGCATATCTTTCTACCAGTCGACCACATGATCCAGCCGAGCCCATTGGGAATCACTGCGATTCGTGAAATGCGTGGATTCACGTTAGATGCCTCCTGTTGGATCTTGCGGACAAAGACATCGTGTGGTCGCAAAAACCCGGAACCGCTAGCGAGCCTCCGAAAGGCAGCGCCGTCGCACATGTTAGGGCTTTTACACGTTGTCCCTATCAAATCGTCGCCACAGCCGAGTTCCTAGAAAAACTTATCCGGTAGAACTCGGTAAGGATCGCCCGCTCCACCAGTGACACAATCCCGCATTCATCCCTCATACCTACGATCGGAAGGTTTACATTTGCGTTGCTAAAGTGTCAGCCAACTCGCAGCGACCACTATGGAATGTCGAACCCAAAGAACAACGCTTCATCTCTTGCGCACCAGCTTGAATGTAATCCACGTGAGGCGTATATTGGCTTCACTTGGAGCGGGGCGATGATGAGCGGACGGAGCGCGACGATAGAGGATCTGCTGGGGTTTAAACCCATAGCCACCGACACGCGGCTCGCTTTGGCCTATTCAATCCAAGCGGGCCTGCCTGTTTCGGCTCTCGATCATTTAGCAGAAGCCGTCGCACCCGATGACACGCGTTTCAAGTTCAGGCTGATCCCTAAGGCGACCCTCGAACGTCGCAGGCGATCGCACAAGCCACTGACCACGGATGAAGGTGATCGTTTGGCGCGGATCGCCAAGGTTTTCTCGATCGGCCTCGACATCTATCGAGATCCGGTCAAACTCCGAGAGTTCCTTGGCAGACCACATATGATGCTCGACAACAAAGCCCCTATGGACGTTGCACTTGGAACGGGCCCAGGGGCCGATGCGGTCATCAACCTGTTGGGCCGCGCCGCTTACGGTGGCGGCGTTTGACCGGTCAGAAGACCGATCGCGTTCTAACATGCTATCGTATAGGTGATCCGGACGGCGCCCATCCGATTTACGACACCGAGGGGGCGCGGCTGTTTCCTGGGCGATGGAACACAAAACAAAGCCCGATCCTTTACACCTCAGAGCACTATTCGACCGCGATGCTTGAAAAACTGGTGCATGCGAACAGCATGCTGCCGCCGAACCAACACTATATAAAAATTACCATTCCCAATGGTATAAGCTACGAAATATTCCAGACCGCCCGACATGCCGGATGGGATGCAAAGAGCGAGTCGATCTGCAAGGCCTTCGGCGAGGCGTGGTATGAACGGCGCCTAACCGCTTTGCTATTCGTGCCGTCGATCCCAGCGCGGCTGGAGCGGAACATCCTCCTGAACCTCCATCATCCCGATGCAGCTTCGATCACGCACGACTTGCCCGAGCCTGTGTGGTGGGACGATCGCCTATACGGCTGAAGCTGCTGGTCTCGGCGCGGGTTCTACCCGCGCTCACGCCAAGCGACATTTGCGTGACTAGTTGTTGAGGGGGCCGAGGCTGACACAGGCGATGCTGCGTAGATCGACGGCGGCTTGGATGGAAAACCTGTACAGCGTCTTGATCGCTGGCTACGTGTGAACAAGCCTCAGCGCCCGGCGCATCCTCTTGCACTGGCACGTTCCGAAATCAGGTTAGATGCGCCAGTGTCTGCAAGTCGTTCAGAATAATAAATGGAATACTTTGGCTCCAACTTTCGTCGATGGTGCTGCGGCAACAGGCGTTAGCTCCCTAAACAAGCGGCTTGTTTAAAAAAATCCGCAATGCCCAGCCAGGCACAAACCTATTCCTCCGCCCAGAAAGGCGCCGCCGACTAATACGGCGACGATTGCCGCCCAGGTCGCGACAGCCTTTGCCTTGTGGAGTTCACGAATGTCGAGCTCGATGGTGGACAGCGCAGACGTGACCGCCGCTTGTATATCATCTGCCGCACCCGCACTGGCTTGCTTAAGGTTGTCGGCCGACCAGGCACCCGCATCATTGATGAGCTTCGACGCAGTCGATTTTGCTGCCTCGCACTGGCTTGTGACTTCGCGCCGGCCGATCTCGATTTGAACCGTAAGGCGATCGGTCGCCTGGTTTGCTACGCCCTCGACAAGCTTCGTGAGGTGCTCCGCAAAGAGCTTATGGACGATTTCCGTAACCGTAACGGTCGCTAAAATCGGATCGTCAGGAGCAAGGCGGATGTTATGCCGCCTCGCCACTTCATTGATGATAGCCTTGATGTCGACGGTGCTCTCAGACATTGCGGTCGCCCTAGATGGCGAGGGCGAGCTGATCGAAGATCTCTCGCTGGATTTGCTTCAACCTTTGCTTCGCCATCAGTCGGAAATCGGGGCTATTGATGGCCTCATCGAAGGTCATCTTCTTCGTCAGGAGCTGGTCCATATCCTGCGCAAACAGCTCAGAGCGATGATAAGGTACTCGAAGGAGGGCGAGTATCTTGTCCTTGTGGTTTGCATAGGTCTGAATTTGCTCGAAATCCTTTCCGCCCGGCTGGATGAGGCCCTTTAGAGCCTCGTTCAGCCAAACGACGATTTTCGCCTGACCGCCGATGTTGGTCGCGATGTCATCGAATCCCTGAATCGTCTCCATCATAGCTTCAGCGCCGACTATCGGTACATGCACAACCATATCGCGGCCGTGCTCTGCCAAAACCTCGGGAACACGGTTTTCCACAAGATAGGCCATGAACGGCAGGAAGTTGGTCGCCCCATTGTCGATGACAAAGTTTCTATCTAGCGAAATGATATCGTCTATGATATCATCAAACGCACGCGAATTGACCGTATTGTTCTCCGACATGATGTCCAAAGCCGTCACATTTAATGCCTTGTAAGCGGCAAGAGATTTGTTGCTAGGATCCGCGTCAATGACTTTGGTTGGCCGGTTTTCGTGTTGGAAGTATTGCGCGATGCAGTTGGCGACGAACGACTTTCCTACGCCGCCTTTGTGCTGCAACGTTATGTGAATAGAGCACCGGTCAGATGAGCTGGTCTTTGTTGTCGTCGGGGAGCCCGGGGCGGCGAACGAAGCCTCGCGGTCGGGGAGGGGCTTTTGGCCCATGACTTTTCTCCTGTGGTGAGTGGGGGGTGGATGCTTCCACCGCGGTTGGCGAAGCCTCCATCCATGAAGCGATTGCCGGGGCAGGGGAGGGGGCAGCCGCTTCAAGGAGCGCGAAGGCTGCCGTACGCTTCGGCTGGATTAGTTGAAGATCGGGGTTTGGAGTGCTCTGCCGGATGCGATCGACATAGCGACAAAACTGCCGGTAGCTCATGCCTGCTAGCCTGGCTTTGAGTTGCTCGAACAAGGTCCGTGACGATTGGCCCGCTGTGATTCCAGTGCGGATGTCCGAGAGCGCCTGAAGAACCATGACGCGGCCTTGTCCATTTGGCACCCGGGAAACGCGCTCGGCCACCATCACATAGCCCTTTTTGTATTCTGGTGTCCAAATGAGGCCTGATAGGGCTCGAGATGTCGCAACATGTCCCTATAAGACCAAAGAAGGTTATTCGAATCAAGCGGACGTTTTCAGACCATTAAAGAGGCTTCTGGCCTTTTTCGGCCATCGCTCGATTCGGCAAGATATGCGCCGTAGGCCTACGGGGCTGGTTTTGGCTTACTCGCCCCTGTGGGGCTCGACGCCGCGGCTCTGCGAGACTGACTGCCGCTGCCGCGTCTAAGGAGGGAAAACACCATGGAAGAGGCGATTCAGGGTGAGCGTGAGGACACCAGGCCGAGGGGAAAGCGGCCGTTCAAGGTGTGGGTGACGCCAGCAGAACGGGTGCAGATCGAGCGCCTTGCGGCGGCAACGGGCCTGTCCTCCTCGACCTATCTCCGCAGCCTCGGCCTCGGGTACGAGCCGAAATCGACGCTCGACGCGAGGAACATCCTTGAGCTGTTGAAGCTGGGAGGCGACCTCGGCCGGCTCGGGGGCTTGCTCAAACTTTGGCTGACGGATCGGCCCGGCGAGGGCGTGGTGGTGGAAGACGTAAGGGCACTTCTCCATTCGGTCGGAGAGCTTCGCGACCAAATCGCCGATAAGGTGGCGGCCCTTTGATCGCAAAGGTGTCCCGCAGGGTTGCAGGCGGTAGCTTCGGCCGTCTAGCGGCCTACGTGTCTGACCTGAAGAAGATTGGAGACCTCCGCGATTGGCGCAAAACCGCCGACTACATTCTGGACAAGAAGGGTGGTGGCGAGCGTGTAGAGGCAATCCGCGTCACGAATTGCCACTACGAGGAGCCCGGCATGGCGCTTGCGGAGATCGCCCGCACCCAGGAATGCAACACGACCTCGAAGACTGATAAGACCTACCATCTGATTGTGAGCTTCCCGCCCGGCGAGACGCCGACACCGGCGCAACTCCACGACATCGAGGACAAGCTTTGCGAGGCGATCGGGCTGGCGGACCACCAGCGCATTTCCGCGGTCCATAACGACCGCGATCATTTCCACTTCCACGTCGCCATCAACAAGGTTCATCCGCAGAGCTTCAGGACCGTCACACCGTATTTCGATCAGCCTCGGCTACAGGCGGCGTGCATCGAACTTGAGAAGAAACACGGCCTGACGCCGACGAACCACCAAATGCCGGATCGCAGTCAGTGGGCAGTGAAGGGCCGCGCGGAGGCGATGGAGCTGCATGGCAAGCAACAGAGCCTCATCCAGTGGGTGCGCGACGAGGCCGGCCCGGTGCTGCTGGCGGTGCAAGAGACCGGGCAGGGATGGCAGGACTTGCACCGCGCTGCCGCCACCTATGGGCTTGAAATCAAGCCGCGTGGCGCCGGCCTTATCATCGCGGTTGCTGGCGAGAAGTATGCGCGCGTGAAACCGTCCGAGATCGACCGGCGGCTATCCTTCGGCGCGCTGACCGAAAAATGGGGGGATTACCAGGCACCCAAAGGCCCGCAGCCGGCGCCGGAGAAGGCCTATCCGCGTGCGCCGTTACACACGCCCAGCCCGTCAACCGCGAGCCTGTTCCGTGACTTCCAGCGGGATCGCGAGCGTGCCCTTGCGGAGCGCAAGACCAGCCGTGAGACCACCCGCGCGACGGCAAGCGCCTGGCGCGCTGAAATGGCGGATTGGGCGGCCGAGCGCCGTGCCGCCATTAAGGCGATGCCATTCACGGCCGAGGGGCGCCGCGAGGCTTATGCGGCCTTGAAGCGCGAGAAGCAGCTTGTCATGGAGCGCGAGAAGGCGCGGCGCGCCGAGGAGCGCAAGCCCGCCGCCAACCGTGGCCTGCCCACCTGGCAGGGCTGGCTTCAGGAGCAGGCGGCGCGCGGCAACACGCTTGCGGCCGAAGTGCTGCGATCGACGGACCAGCGTCAGGCCGAGCTGGGGGCGGCGGTCCTCTCCGCCGAGAACGCCGACCAGGCGCGGCATGTCGTCTATCAGCACCTTCGCCCCGTCGTCGGAAAGGATGGCTCTATCACCTATCGTGTCGCCGATGGTGGCCGGGTAACGGACCAGGCCCGCCAGGTGCGCGTTGATGAGGTCTCGGTCGCCGCGACCTTCCTTGCGCTCAGCTTGGCGGCCGACCGTTTTGGAGACCGGGCGCTTGTGGTTGGAGGAACCGACGCGTTCAAGACGCAGCTCGCGAACCTTGCCGCGATCGAAGGTATGAACGTCACCTTTGCAGACCCGGCGATGGAGGCGGAGCGGCAGCGCCAGGTGAGAGAGCACCAGGCGCGCCAGGCGGGCCGGCCGGCGGCTCCGCCCGCCACAGGGAAGACCCAGGCGGACCCCGAGCTTGCTGCCTTCATCGAGCGGCGTAACGACGCCCGCTCAAAAGTGTCGGAGATTCTGCCGCATCGAGCATGGGGGCCGTCTGATGCCGGCGAGGTGGTCTATCGCGGCCGGCGCCAACTCGGGGAGGGCCGTGAGGTGCTGTTGTTCGATCGAGACGGCGAAACGCTGGTCAAGAACGCCACACCGGCCCAGGCCGCGCGAGCGTCCACTATTCGGATCGGTGACGCCGTGGATGTGGATGCGCGCGGCCGACTGCATGAGCACCAGGTGCAGCCAGAAAAGGACCAGTGTCCGCAGCGCTGACGTCTAGCCAAGGGACGATTTGCGAACCGGAAGCGGCGGCGCGTCGTCGGACTACCATTACTTCAGCTCTTTTGATATGACGTATGATATCTTCGCGCCAATCGACGGCCTAATGGTACGGGTCGCGCCGATCGCGCAGTTCGGCCGGGTATTTCGATACCCATCCGACAGTAACAGGGAGAGTTGAGATGGGCATTATGCCGAATATCCCCACGCTACCTGCCACGAAGAAGGGCAGCCCACGCCGCGCGCTGATCGGCATGGGCATTATGGGCGGCGGTGTTGCCGCCCTCAATTCCGCTGTTACTCAATTTGTGGCGTGGCGCTTGCACTACGACCCTGCCCTCGGGGTGCCCTGGTTCGCCCACTACTACGCGCCGTGGGCCTGGACTCAATGGGCACAAGCGCCATGGGCCGGCTCCGTTTCAAACACCTTTCAGCTCGCGGGCGCGGGCGTCATGGTCGTGATCGCCGGGGGAATCCTGATCGGCGTTCAGATTAGCGGATCGGCCCGGCGCCGGCCGCAGAAGATCGAGGGCCTTCACGGCACGGCTCGATGGATCACGACCGTAGAGGAGCTACGAGCGATAGGGTTCCTGCCGAAAGAAGGCGAGCAAGGGGCAGGCGTCTATATCGGCGCGTGGACGGACCCCAAGACCAAGATCACGCATTATCTTCGACACGATGGACCGGAGCATATCGGCGCGATTGCACCGACCCGCAGCGGCAAGGGCGTGGGCCTGGTGCTGCCGACGCTGCTTTCGTATCCGCATTCCTGCGTCGTGAACGACATGAAGGGCGAGCTTTGGGGGCAGACTGCCGGGTGGCGGCAAGCGCATGCCAAAAACATCGTCATCAAGTTCGATCCGGCGGCAGCCGAGGGAAGCGGGAGCTTCAACCCGCTCAACGAAATTCGGCTCGATTCCATTCATGCCGTTGCAGACACGCAGAACCTCGTAACCATGATCGTGGACCCCGATGGTCGGGGTCTTAATGATCATTGGGCGAAGACATCACACGCGCTGCTGACGGGTCTCGTCCTGCATATCCTGCACACGACTTGGGAAAAGCGGGATTTGGGCAAGAAAGTTGAGGAAGCCACCCTCTATGATGTTTCCTTTTACCTGTCCGACCCCAATCGCGACGTGAAGATGCTTTACGAGGAGATGAAAAACACTCTTGCGGAGGTCAATAAAAACGACTCGCACCGCCCAAACATGAACAAAGCCAAGGAAGACGTGCTGAAGGACGCCCGCGCCGTCATCGCCGCCGCAGGCCGCGATATGCTCAACAGGCCCGACAATGAGCGGGGCTCCGTTCTCTCGACAGCGATGTCGTTTCTGTCCCTTTATCGCGATCCGCTTGTTCGGAAAAATACGTCTCGTAGTGATTTCAGGATTCACGACCTGATGAATCACGAACAACCCGTGGCGCTCTATCTGGTGGTGCGGCCGAGTGACAAAGATCGGCTCCGCCCTCTTGTCCGCTTGGTGTTGAATCAGATCGTGCGGACGCTGACCCGAGACGAGTTGAAGCGGTTGGACGATGGCCGCTTTGTCTCGCCACACAAGCGGCAATTGCTTCTCATGCTGGACGAGTTTGCCGGCTCCTTCGGCAAGCTCGATATCTTCGAGGAGTCGCTGTCCTTTATCGCCGGCTATGGTCTGAAGGCGTACATCATTCTGCAGGACCGCGAGCAGCTTCTAAAATCCTACGGTCCACACGAGAACATTATCAGCAATCTGCATATTCGTGTCGCCTATGCACCCAACCAGACGCAGACGGGCGAATGGATTTCCGAGCTGCTAGGCACCACGACCATCATCAAAGAGGACGTGACAGAGAGCGGAAAGCGTGGCGGCAGCCTTAACCAGATTAGCCGCTCCTATCGCGAAATCGAGCGGCCTTTGATGACGGCCGATGAGGTCATGCATATGCGGGCGCCCAGCAAGGAAGCGGAGACCGGAAAAATCACCGATGCCGGCGACATGCTGATATTCGGTGCGGGGCAATACGCGATCTACGGCACCCAGATTCTTTACTTCATGGACAAAGCGTTTTTAGCGCGGTCGGTCCTCAAGCCGCCGGAAACCATGCGCACCACCTACACGGTGCCCACGCCGCTTATCGCGGCGTCGAAGTCTGGCACGCGGCCCAAGGAGGCGGTTGTTGCGCCGTTCCAGGCATGACGGCGGCTGGCCTGCTGCTTGAGCACCAGCACCGCCTATTTGGTCGAAGGCGCGCTTTGACCGGGCGCGAGAAGCGCCGCGTCATTGCCGGAATTGTTGGCGCGGCCGTTGCGGTCGTCGGGTTCGTGGTCGGGTGCCATAGTGCCGGTCTTTGGATCAACACGACCGATTCACTGCCTGTGGGCCTGTGGCGGGAGGTTCCCGGCCAGGCCGCTGAGCCGGGTGATGTCGTGTTGCTCTGCCTGCCGGCCACGCCCGCCATCGAGCTGGGCCAATCACGCGGATATATCGCGCCAGGCGCTTGCTCGACCGGCCAGGAAATCCTCTTGAAGCCGATCGCCGCCGGGGCTGGCGACATGGTTGTCGTCTCGTCTGACGGAATCACTGTCAACGGTCGCGAGCTGGCCAATAGCGCCCAGCTCGTCCGCGACAGCCGGGGCCGCCCGCTGCCGCATGTCGCGGCCGGCCGCTACCGCGTGCCACCCGGCGAAATCTGGCTGGTCTCGCCGCATAATCCGCGCAGCTTCGATAGTCGGTATTTTGGTCCGGTCTCTGCGACCTTGGTTCGGGCGCATATGCGACCCGTATGGGTGTTCGACTGATGGTGCCCTGCATCGCGATCGGTGACGGGGTAGCGCTTGGGCTCGCCCGAGGGCGTCCTGAATGCGTAGCGGCGGCCGTGCAGGGCATTTCATCGGTCGCCTTCGTCGCCTCTGACCTTGGCCGCCTCAAGCCGGCACAGACCGCCATTATCAGCCTCGGCGCCAGCGATGCGCCAGGCGCCGATACGACTGGCAGCCTGCGGCGGCTGCGTCAGGCGGTGACGGCGGAACGGGTTATCTGGCTTGTTCCGAATGCGTCCCCGGCCGTGCGGCTTGCCATCACGACGGTTGCCGCCGAGTGGCGGGACAGCTTGATCGATACCAGGCCGGCTTTGCCCGCCGAGGCGATGGCTCAAGTGGCGCCGGGCGCGTCTCAAGCCGTGCCCGTGCCGACGCCAGGCTTGCACGTGGCCACGGGGGCAGACCCTGAGGCTGCCCTTATGGCATGTGGGTCGAGCGTCGATCCTTCGACCTTGCGCGCCATCATGCGCGTGGAGAGCGGCGCGCAGGTCTATGCAATCAACGTCAATGGCGCGCCTTACCAACCGTCTCTGGCTTCCACCCCGGCCGATGCGACGGCCGAGGCACAAGCCTGGATCGCGCGGGGCTACAGTGTTGATTTGGGCTTGATGCAGGTGAATAGCCGGAACTTGCAGAGTCTTGGCTTCACCGTCGCGCAGATGTTCGATCCTTGCACCAATATTCAAGCGGGCGCGTCAATCCTGACCGCTGATTATCTCTCTGCATCGGCGGCCCGTACCAATCCGCAAGATGCTCTGAAAGCCGCTCTGTCTGCCTACAACACCGGCAATTTCGAGCGCGGTTTCTACAACGGCTATGTCGCCAAATACTACGGACCCGGTGCCGAGATTGGCTATCAGCCAATCGTCACCGCAGCCGCCTATCGGCCACACCATGCCGGGCGGGTTCTGCCGCCCAATCCTTACACCGCTAGTCCTGGTGTTTATTCGAGGGAGGCCGCCAATGAGTGACGAGATTCCAAAAACGCAAGTCGGTCAGATAAAACAGATCGAGACCACGCCTTACGTGTCGCAAGACCTCGCGGATTTCGGAATACCGGGCGTTTGGGTTGAAGTCGATCCCGAGACTGCCGAACAGATGGGCGCATTCGAGGAAACCGCCGTCACTCTCGCAGAGACGGAGGATGACGATGGCAACTGAATACGCGAAGAAGGTTGCCGAAGGGCTGATCGAGCAACTAAAGCAAGGTACCGCACCGTGGCAAAAGCCGTGGCAGCCGGGCGAGCAGTTCATGCCCTACAATCCGACGACCGGCAAAGATTATCGTGGCGGCAACGTCATGTGGCTAATGGCTCAGGGCCATTCCGATCCGCGCTGGATGACCTACCGGCAAGCCACGGCCGAAGGCGCTCAGGTGCGAAAGGGCGAGCACGGCACGCAAATTCAATACTGGATCACGCGCGGCAGCGAGCCCGTGACGGACGCTGAGGGTAAGCCGTTGCACGGCGAGGATGGCAAGCCGCTGACACGGGTTGTCGAATACGAGCGGCCCCGCGTCAAAACCTTCACCGTGTTCAATGGCGAGCAGATCGACGGGTTGGCACCTCCGCCGACGCGCACCGTCGCGGAGTGGGACCGGCACCAGAGAGCCGAGGAGATTTTGACGGAATCGGGTGCCCGCATCGAGCACCAGGCCGGGAACAAAGCCTATTACCAGCTTTCGGCGGATAAGATCGTCATGCCGGAGCGCGGCCAGTTTCCGGCCGCAGACGGCTATTATGCCACGGCGATTCACGGGCTGGGGCACTGGACCGGCGCCCCAAACCGGCTTGACCGCGACCTCGCCCACCCCTTCGGCAGCGAAGCCTATGCGCGTGAGGAGCTTCGCGCAGAGATCGCCTCCCTGATCGTCGGCACCGAAATCGGCATCGGTCACGATCCGAGCCGACACGCCGCCTATGTCGGGAGCTGGATCAAGGCCCTCGAAAACGACCCCCAGGAAATTTTTAGGGCGGCGGCCGATGCGGAGAAGATCGCGGCCATGCTGCGCGGCTTCGAGCGGACCCAGCAGCAGGGCGCAGAGTTAGCGCAGGGGCAATCACCAGAGGAGAGCGCCGAAGCCGGGACCGTGCCTGTCCGAGCGCCTACCCTCGTTCGAGAGGAACACCCCGTCATGCAAACAAGCACCGAACGCACCTATCTTGCGGTGCCGTATGCAGAGAAGGACCAGGCGAAGGCGGCGGGCGCCAAGTGGGACCGGGAAGCCAAAGCCTGGTTTGTGCCGGCCGGGACAGACCTTGGACCGCTGAATGCCTGGCTGCCGCCCCGCGAGGAGCTTCACGTCGCGCCGTCGCTTGATTCACGCGCCGAGTTCGCGGAGGCGCTGCGGAGCGCCGGGCTTGAGATGAACGGCCTGCCCGAGATGAACGGCCAGCTTCAGAGGGTCCGCGTTGCCGGCGATACCGGCCAGCAGCGCAGCGGCGCCTATGTCGGGCATTTGGACGGACACTCCGCCGGCTACATCCAAAACTTCAAGACGGGCGTGCAGCAGAACTGGAAATCGGGCGCGCCCATGCAGGCGCTTGGCGCCCAGGACCGCGCCCGGTTGACTGCCGAGGCTGCGCAGAAGGCGCATGACCGCGCGATCGAGCGGGAGAAAGGCGCGCAGGCCGCAGCGCTCACAGCCGCCGCCGCTTGGTCCGCAGCGCCGGCAGCCTCCGGCACTCACCCGTATCTGGTTGCCAAGGGCATCGGGCCGGGCGAACTGCGCGAAGGTGCGCCGGGGCAGACGATCTCCACCACTGACAAATTCGGCCAGTCGAAAGAGGTGAGCCTAGAAGGCAAGTTGATCGTGCCCATGCGCGATATCGACGGGAAGCTCTGGAGCATTCAGACGATCGATGCAGACGGCACCAAGTCGTTTCACAAGAACGGCCGTGTGGAAGGCATGCACGCCGTTGTCGGTGGCGCGCTGACGCCTGATGTCGCGATCATCATCGCCGAGGGCTTTGCCACGGCAGAGACCGTGAGCCGCGCCACCAGCCTGCCGGTTATCGCCGCGTTCAACGCCGGCAATATCGCGCCCGTCGCGCAGCTCTATCGCGACCGCTACCCGGAGCGCAGCGTCATCATTGCCGGGGACAACGACCACTCGCAAAATGCCGACAAGAATGTAGGTCGTCGAAAGAGCGAGGAGGCCGCCGTTCAGGTGGGCGGCTATACCCTGCTGCCGGATTTTGCGCCGGACGATCGCGGCACCGATTGGAATGACTACCAGCAGACCAATGGCGAGGCCGCGACCTGCCAAGCCGTCACCTCCGGCCTGCGGTCGATCGCGGCGAGACAGATCGCGGCCGAGAGCACGTTGCTTCGTCAAGAGCAGGAGGCCGAGGCCCAGGCGCACGAGCTGTTGGAGGAGCGCCAGCAGCAGGCCCACGAGGATGAGGAAGTCGAAATCGAGCTGGTGGAGAGGGAGCAAGAAGCCGAGCGCGAGCAGGAACAAGAACAGAGCGTTAGCATCGGTCGATAGGATTCTTGCCATGTCAGTTCTTTGGGTTTGCGAAAAATACTCTGCCGCCGCCGACATTGCGCGCGTGTTGTTTGGAGGCATCGCCTCGCACGGGTCTCCCGTCATCGAAACCAAGAAGGGCACGCGTCTAGTCTATACGACCGGGCACGCAATCGAGCCGGCGCCCCCCGAAGCTTATGACCCCGCTTATAAGTCGTGGGAGCATCAGGACATTGCGGCGCTTGTGCGTGAGGGTTTCCGTCTCGTGCCGGCGCCTGGCAAGGCTGGCGCGGTTGCGAAGATCGAGAGGGAAATCCGCAACGCGGATGAGATCGTTGTAGCGACAGATGCCGGGCGTGAAGGCGAAATGATCGCTTGGGAGATCATCGAGCGCGCCGGGTCCCGTGTGCCCGTCCGGCGCTTCTGGGCGAGCGCCCTGACCTACAACGCCTTGCGGAAGGCGGCGGCCGATTTGCTGCCGGCCGACCGGAAATTGCCGCTCTATCACGCCGGCCGCGCCCGATCGCGAGCCGACTGGATCGAGGGGCTGACCTATACGCGGTATTTCAGCCGCACCCACACTGCGCCCAGGGCCAAGCCCTTGAGCGTCGGACGTGTGCTATCGGCGGTCACGGCGCTGATCGACGACCGGTGCCGTGAGATCGCGGATTTCGTGCCGCAGACCTATTTCGAGGTCGCGGCGATGCTCGATACCGCCCATGGCCCGCTGCGCGTTGTGTATCGCCCCCCCGCCGATCGGCGGCTTGAGGATGGCGCCGAGGCGCAGGCGATCGCTGATCGCGTCAGAGGGCAAACCGCATCCCTCGCGGTCAAGAGCACGCCCAAGAGCACGCGGCCTGTGGACTTCATGAGCACGAGCCTTGCGCAGAAGCGGGCGTTTGCCCTCTGGAAGTGGAAGCCGGATCGCACGCCAGAGCTTCTGCAGAAGCTCTATGAAGCGAAATTGACAACCTATCCGCGCACCGAATGCGTTTATCTATCCTCGGATCACGGGGCGGAAATGCCAGCGCTGATGAAGCGCCTGGTTGTACTGCCGGAAGTCGCAGCGGTTGCCAGCCAGCACCCCGCGTGGATCGAGAATCCGGTGATCCGGCCTGCCTCCTATGATGATGCAAAGCTGACCGACCATCATGCCATCATTCCGACCGAGCAGGTGGCGGAGCTGGGGCAGCTCACGCCCGACGAGGCGAAGCTTTACCAGCTCATCGTTCGGCACACCGTCGCGAATCTCCTCCCCGATTTTCGCTATGACAGTACGACCGTGACGGCCGAGCTGGACGGGAAACCCTTCATCGCCCGAGGCCGCACCGTGCGCGAGTTGGGATGGCGGGCGCTGATCGGGGAGGACCAGGCTGACCAAGAGGTGCGGCGCGCGCGCAAGCGGAAGAAGGCGGCCGACGACCAGGCCGAGGATCAAGAGGAGGAGGACCAGGCCGCTCAGCTCCCGCCCGTGGAGGACGGGGAGCCCGCCACAGTGACGGTGGCAAATGCCGCCACCAAGCAGACGAAACCCCCGGCCTATTTCACCCAGGCAAGCCTTCTGGATGCCATGGTCAATATCGACCTCTACATAGACGACCCGCGCGCGAAAGCCGTTCTAGGCGGCCCCACGGCCGACCAGAAACGCGGGATCGGGACCGGAGCCACGCGCGCGAACATCATCAAGACCGTGTTCGAGCGCGGCTATGTCGAGGAACACGGCACCGCCATCCACACGACGGCGCGCGGCAGCGCCTTTGTTGGCCTGGCGCGCCACCTGGTGCCCTGGATGGTGAACCCGATCCATAGCGTTGAGCAGGAGGAAGCCCTTCAGGCGATCGAGGCCGGCCGAGGCGACGATGCTGCCTATGTCGCGGAGGTGATGCAGCGGACGCAGGAGACCTTGGCCAAGCTGAAGGCGGCCGGAGATTCCACCCGCATTGAAGACGCGCCGGCGCCGCCTTCCAAAGGCCGCCAGGCGCCGGCGAAGGGCAGCGCGCGGAGATCCACAGCGACGGCCGCGGCGACCACGGAGGAGACAAAAAAGGTCTATTTTTCCGTGCCCTACGAGAAGCGTGACGAAGCAAGGGCAGCCGGACTCAAATGGGATAGCGAGGCGCGCAAGTGGTACGCGCCTTCGCCGGAGATCGCAGAGCGGATCAAAAAAGCCAGGCAGGCGGATGGTGATAGAGCATTGCCGGCGGCAAGCCCGAGCAGGAGCCCGACGCCGAACACCGCCACGGGCGCGCGATCGGCGCCGGACGGAGAGCGCGTCTATTTCCAAGTGGCTTTCGCGCAGAAAGACCAAGCGAAAGCCTTGGGCATGCGGTTCGACGGCGACCGCAAGCTATGGTTTGCGGCCTCGCCTGAAGTGGCTGCCGCTGCGTCAGCAGCCTTCCCCGCAGCGCCGAGCGGGCCGGATCACGGATGATGGCTTGGTCCCAGGGGATGATTGTGCTTTTCAAGCCAGTTCCATCCTCCCACCCGGTGAAAGGGGGTGTTTGTGAGCGAGTTCGCCCTTCCGGTTCCCGACCACATCCTGGCCTTGGCCAAGAGGGCAGCGACGGAAGAACAGATGCCGCTGGACCAGCTTCTTGTGTCGCTCATCTCGGAAGGGTTGAAGCGTCGTACGGCATTGCGCGATCTAGAAGGGCGGGCGGCACGGGCGGACGTTGCCGGCGCACTGCGCCGTCTCAACACTGCGCCGGACATCGCGCCGGATCAGGAGGACGAGCCGACCGCTCCTCGGTCATAGCGCAAAACGTCGCAGCGGCGGCCGAAGCGATCGTTCTGCAGGTGGGTCGCGCCGCATGATGGGCCGCTCGCACGTTTTCATTGGCCTGGCGGCCACCACGACGATGATTGCGGCGGGCCTGATCGACGTGTCGCCGGCAACCCTTGTCGCGGCCTTGATCGGCAGCCTGGCGCCGGATATCGACACACCGCAATCGACCTTGGGCCGACTCCTCTTCTTCGTGTCGTATCCGTTCAACGCCGCGATCGGTCACCGGACGGGCACCCATTCGCTCATCGCCCTCGTCGTCTGCATGTGCCTGGCGCTTGTGATCGAGGCGGCTGGCTTCGCCGGGGCCGGCCTCGCGTTCTTCGTGGGTTACGCGGCGCACATCGGAGCGGATTTGCTCACCCGCGAGGGCTGCGCGTTCCTCTATCCCTGGGATCGCACCCGCTATGTCTTCTGGCCTGCCATCATGACCGGCGGCCTCGGCGAGCCATTCGCGGCGTTGTCGATCGTCGCGCTTCGGCTTGCCACGGCATATTGGCTTGACCCGCAGACCTTCGATTTGCTCGCCCGGTTGCGCCATTTCAGGGTGCGCGGATGATCTAGCGGGTCAGTCAGGGACCTCCATATGCACGGCAGTAGCCATGTCGTCACTTGCAGCCCTCGCAGCCCCATAAAAATCTGGAAACATTGTCGCGCCGGTAAGCCCATACAGGGAGCAAAGAGCCAGAGCGTTGGCCGCTTGGGATACGGGCAAGGTAACCTTGACCAAAGGAATGGGAAGGGATGTATTTTCGTTGGTGAAATAGCTGTCTACGGATGTCTCGCCCATGAACTGCTTCCCTCGGACACCCTCTTGACGGAGCAAGGTGAACAGTCCGGCCTGTGCGGCGAGATTAGCGTTGTTCCCACCTGGGACGCTAATGGTACTCAGTTTATTCCAGTGCCCGGCAGCTGTTAGATCGAGTGCCCACACGGCAAGCCGATCATCGTTAGACTGTCTGTTAGTTTTGCTTAATGCGCTCGAAATCGCGAAGTACGCAGCAACGTAGGATCGCCGTGACCAGTCAAGCAGCCGCGTAGGAAGGCCGTGATGTTGGGCGAGCGCTAGTAATTCGAATAGTTTCGGGTCCGGCCAAAGATTGGTTTGGCGAAATGCCGTTCCAGGCCCCGAGGGTGCGTCCTGACTGAGATAGGCATCACGAAATTCGGAGGTGTCATTGGGAAGCGAGAGACCGATGGAACCACAGTGCTCGGCAAAGCTTTTCAAGTAAACCCACTCTTTGAACACCTGCATGTCCGACGCGATCGTGCCGTCAGCTGCCCAGACCCCTCGTTTGTTTTCAGGTGAACGCAAGATGGACGGCGTCAGGCTCCATGAAGCGACGGCCTGACCCCGGAATATGGCTTGATGTGTGGGCGCGAACAAAGAGCGCTGGGGAGAAAGAATATCCCAAAACTCTTCAGCGGTGGCTACGGCACGCTCCTCAATAGTTCTCTTCACCTGCACTTCACCCTCGATCCGACTGTGTGTCGCATACTCTTCCGCCTCCCGCAGCGTCACGCCTTGGCATGCAGCATTTTTCAACGTCGCGTCACGTCCAGTTCCGGGCGTCTGTTGCCGCATCTTTCGCATTTCAGGCGCTCCGCGATCTGGCTGAATCTGAGATCGCCGGGCAGCAAGTGCCGAACCTGAAAGTCGCGTACGCGCTCCTTGGTGCTGTGACCGCAGCTTTCGCACCGGATCGCCAACCAAAAATCTGCACGATACCAAAGAGGGTCAACAGGCTTAGGGCGGTTGTAGTTTGCGGCGGCCATGAACAAATAAAGAACACGCCTGTTCTCGGCAAACAAGCCCCAGGTGGCGTCTTCATGCTGGTGTAGTGTGACCTTGCAAGTTTACTATGTTTTAAGCCGCAGTTTATCTGATTTTTGGGCGAACGAATGTACAATCACTATTCGCAGACCAAGGGTCAACAAGCGATTCGTGAGATGACCCGCGCGATGGTGGACCGCACCGGCAACCTGCCCGCAATGCTAAGTCGCCGCACTGGCGCTGTTGGCTGGACGTGGAATCCCGATGCGTCGTACCCTGGACGAGTTTTTCCGAAATAGAGCAGTTACCCGATGGCACCAAGACGCCCGCCTGGTTTGCCATCGATGAGAGCCGCCCCCTCACCTTCTTTGCCGGAATATGGACGCGTTGGACATCAGTTCGCAAACTGAAGGAAGGGGAGATTACCGCCGACATTTTTTGGTTTTTGACCACGGACGCCAACGCAGAGGTAGGCGCGATCCACCCAAACGCGATGCCCGTCATCCTCCGCACGGCCGAGGAAATTGAACATTGGCTAACAGCGCCAACCGCCGAAGCCCTCAAGCTGCAACGTCCCCTGCCAGACGGAAGCCTAAAGGTGGTCGCCAGGGGAAGGAATGCAGACGGCAGAGGATGACAGCGGATAGGCAAGGACTGACATCCGCGTCGGGTCTGATAACAGGTCTACCACCATTCCAGAGGAGGCCGTTAGTGGCAATCGCGTTTCGTCATACGGCCGGATTCGGCCGCCGCATGGAATACTGGATCATCGGCCGAATGCTGAAGGAAGGACTTGATGTGTATGTGCCGTTGGTCGATGATTTCGGCATCGACGCCATTATTCGGAAGAGCGACAACTCTTTCATCGAAGTACAGATTAAGGCGCGCTCTTCAAGCGTGATTCCGGGAGATGCGGCGCTGTTTGCTGCCATAGTGCATCCCGAGATGCGGCCAAACTATTATTTCGTTTTCTACGCTGAGCGTATGGAGGCGATGTGGATTATGTCGTCAGAAGAATTTATCAGGGAGGCCGCTCAAAATAAGAATGGAAAAAATGTTGGCAAGCGTGGGATTTGGTTCAACGGAAAACGAAAAGGGAAAGCCGAAGGCGAGTACTCTGAGCATTCCCATCCACGCTTTGACAAGTACAAGTCAACGGACTTTTCTCGGTTCCGAGAGGTTAGCGGACTCGTGCTGATGTCTGATGTCGGTGACGAGGAGGACGCATCCTGATAATGGCGGCGCCCGATATGCTCGCCGTAAGCCGTGCAGCTGAGCGGCTGACTTCGGGCTACTACGCATTCCTCGTCGCTCAGTTGGTTGCGGCAAATCCACAGTCGATCAACTCCCTGCCACCTGCAAAGGAATTAGGCCAAGACCCGACCGGTGAGATCGCGCGGAAGGATGGAACCGCGCTAACCCTGAACCTTCGTGAGCGTCCGGCGAATGCATTTTGTGGCCGTCGGAACGCGTTTTAGGGTTGGCGGTTTGGCTCATCGGCCAGGATGCGTTCGATCATCGCGGGATCGCATTGTTCGCTGACAAGGAACTCTCGGATGCCACCGTCCCACGTGCGTATGTCCGCGAGAAGCGCCTGAACGTCATTGACGCCGTTCTCAGTCAGACCCGTCGTGCCATCGTCCCTGCCGTCGCTGACGTAAAACATTTCGCCCTCCGTGATATTGTCCGGGTTGGCGGTGATTTCCTCGAGCAGTTCAAGGTTTTCTCCGAGCATGACGGCGACGTCTTTAAGCGTGTAGATACGCTTGGAGCGGGCCATCAGGTTGCCTCGTGCACTGTGGCCGGCGTCCAATTCCATGGCAATAGCTCTTTAAGGCGGTCCGTAGGGTAATCCTGGATCCGGGTTAGGACGTCTGTCAGATAGACCTCCGGATTGTGGCCGTGCATTTTGACGGTTTCGATGACGGTCAGGATATTGGCGATGCGCTCGCCCCCTTTGTCTGACCCGGCGAAGAGCCAGTTCTTTCTTCCAATACCAAGCGGACGCATTGCGCGTTCAGCTATATTATTGTCGATTTCGACCCGGCCGTCGTCGACGTAGACGCTCAATGCCGCCCATCGCGACAGGGCGTATCGCATCGCTTCTGCGAGTTTCTGTTTCTGTGGCAAAGTGGAAAGTGTCGCTTCTATCCACACCTTCAGATCCGTCAGAATAGATTTGGCGTGTTGCTGGCGGAGGATGCGTCGCTCGTCGGCCGGCATGCCGCGGATACGATCCTCGATATCATAGAGAACCCCGATGCGCGTCAGCGCCTCGGTGGCAATCGGTGACGGCTTGAGCTTGATTACATCATGGAACTTGCGGCGCACATGCGCCATGCAGGCCGCCTCGATGATCTGGTTGCCGTAAAGCTTCTTATACCCACCGTAACCATCCGCATGCATCACGCCGCTGAAGTGGGCGAGGTGATCGGCCGGATGCGCGCTCTTACGGTCAGGGCTGTAGTAGTACGCGATGGCTCCGGGAGTGGGATCTTGATAACCGCTGCCATCGAAGACGTAGACCCACACCCTCCCTGTTTTGGTCTTTCCGCGCCCAGGGTCGAGAACATCGACCGGAGTATCGTCGGTGTGTATTCGGTCAACCGCTGCGATGTGGTCTCTGATCAACAAGATCAGCGGCGCAAGCAGAACTGATACACGGCCCACCCAGTCCGCCATGACGGAGCGGGAGATATCTATCCCAAGCCGGTCGAACATCTCGGACAGACGGTAGAGCGGGATGTGATCGTCAAACTTGGCGACCATGATATGGGCGAGCAACCCCGGCCCAGGCTTGCCGCGCTCGATCGGCAGGGTCGGCATATCGCCAGACACCGTCGTATCGCAGTCTCGGCAGATCATGCGCTTTTCGACATGGCGGACAATCTTTACGGAGGCCGGCACGTGCTCCATAACCTGAACGACCCTATCGGCAGCCTTCAGGAACGACATGCCCCCGCAGGTCGGGCAATTGCAGGGTGCTGCATAGACCAGCTCTTCCGTTAGAAGGCCGTCGGGCAATGGTTTGCGCTTCGGCTTCTCGGATGCGCCGTCCAGCTCCGGCAAAGGGAGCTTTCCAGAACGCGCCTCACCCTCGGCGCGGGAAGCCTCGATCTCCTCTAGCATCAGTTCGAACTGCTCGATCTGCCGGTCTATTTTCTCCGAAGACGCGCCGTGCTGCCGATGACGGAGCAGTTCCAACTGTGCGCGCAGAAGCCCAATAATTGAGTCGCGCTTGCTGACTTCAGCTTCTTGCTCGCTGAGTTTCGCCGCCAGATCAGCGACGAGCATGCGCAATGCTAATAGCTCGGGCTGACTGTCCAGCGGCGTCGTTTCCATGCCCGCAAACCTAGCCGATTTGCACTTGGAGTACCAGTATTTTGGCTGGATTTCCCCGCAAATAAGGCTTCATCCGGTTCGAGCGGGAGCCGAAGTCCATGCCGGACGACGCCAATCGATCCCTTCAATAAGCATGGACATCTGAGCCTGCGTCAGATGGGCAACGCCGTCTTTAGCCGTCGGCCAAGGAAAATATCCACGCTCAAGAACCTTGTAGAACAGGCAGAAGCCTTGGCCATCCCACCACAAAAGCTTGATCCGATCAGCACGTTTCCCGCGGAAGCCAAAGACGGCGCCGGACCCCGGCGCTTCATTCATCACCGCCTTGACCATCGCAGAAAGCCCATCAATGCCACGCCGCATATCGGTCACGCCGCAGGCCAGATAAACCGGCACATTCCCAGAAAGTCCGATCATGCTGCCTCCACACAAGCAACCAGCGACGACAGCACCTCGAGATCCATGTCCGCTGCAATTCTGAGTAGGCGACCATTCTTCAGGACGATCTCAACGTCTTTGCATCTCGACCGGCCACCACTTCGCTTAGAGCCCTCGCTGGAGCTTTCCGACGCTCCGATGAGCGAAACGGGGATAAACGATGCGATTTCCGGAGACTTTAATTTGGGCCGCGAGAACTTCCTTCGCCATGCGTATATCTGCTGCGGAAGAACGTCGTGCCGGCGCGCAACATCCGAAACGGTGCCATCTGCGCAAAATGCTTCCTGCAATATCGAAAGCTTCAGTTCTGTCGACCATCGACGTTGTCGCTCGGCGCCCGTCAGGATCTCAACCTTGGCCATTCGTACCCTGTCACGTCACAAATGAATCATCTGTGACGTAACTTGTGCTAATTTTGCACCTAGACAAAACCAGCTCACCGGACGCTCACGAACCTTCGTCTCTATCTCGATCTGTTCGGTGAGGATCATGGTGTTCAACACGAGGTTTTGCGATCGTGGGCAATGGGCGCGTTGCTCGCCCTGGGTGATCAGTTGTCGAAACACAGATATTTTGATCAAGCACCAGTGTTAGAGTTAGTTTATCATCTACGAAATGCCGTTGCGCACGGAAATTGCTTCACTATTGACAAAAATGGTAGAAATCGGTTGGCGCGGCACCCTGCACATAACCGAAACGCCCTAGCGAAAAGTCCAGACGGCACCGAATTCGAAGTGACTGCTGACCTTTCAGGACCATTGCTCTTTGAATTTATGGGGCCTGGCGACGTTATTGATCTTCTAAAATCAGTTGAACTCTATCTCTTGAAGCTTTCCCGGCAAAGCGACGGCTAGACCGCCACCTCGCCTACTTGTTTACTGCCGAATCGTTTATGTCGGTGTTTCTCGTCGTAGCTTTAGCGGCTTGCTAACTTCTAGCGGAGGAGACCATGCGCGACATCGTCGCAGGGCTGACCTTCCAGAGGCGTGCAGCGTCCGCGAATGCCCGAACTGGCAATGGGACGCGCTGCGAATGCTGTGCAGCAACCAAGAAATAGATGAGAGCGAGGGAAAAACCTTTCGTTTTTTTGACTTCGCACATATAGCTGGATCGGCTCCGCCGACCATTCCTTCTATGGAATGCTGAAGCATAATGCCGATCCTGGCACCCAAGGAATCCGATGCGCAATCTTCTCCTGGCGAGCGTGATGACACTCAGCTTTATCACGAGTGCATATGCTGACGACATAGTCGTCGGCACATTCGGACCATGGAAAGTGTCGAGTGGCACGACGGAGTCGAGACCATCTTGCCAGATACAAACAGGAAACTACGATCAAGAGGGACTAGAACTTTTTGCGGGAGCATCTCACCCGGGAGAGTTCGATTTAATTGTAAGCCGCTTAAGTTGGATGCCACATTTTCAACAAGGCTCTCAGCAGACTATGACATTCAACTGGAGCTCTGGTCCTCAGACGCTTGTCGGAACTACAGACAGCTACCTTATCCAGTTCAAACTGAATGCGTCAAATTTCCCACAATTTCTGCACGGCTTCACTTCTGGAGCATCGGTCGGCACTAATGTTCAAGGCGTGCCAACGGGCCAAAATACATTCGATCTAACAGGCACATCTGCTGCAGTCGCGGCTTTAGCTAAGTGCGTACAGGACCGGGGCATCGCGCCCTTGCCATGGCCTTCGTCAAATAAAACGACATCTTCGGGCGCCCCCACTAGCCCATCAAGTTCCTCATCCGTTGTGCCTCCGCCTGTTGACCAGGAAGCTCCCACGAATTCATTAGCGACAGCATCTGATATGCGTGCGTGGATGCGAGGTAGCTTTGTTATCACGGAACTCGATACGGAAGGGCTCTGCGGCATTATCCCGCTGCCGAACATACATTCTGGGATTCTGCAAGTTGAGAGTGTTTTACAAAGTCGGGATGGAATGCCTCAGCTCGCAACAGAAGGCCTAGCAGACAACGCGCTTGCAGTTGCTGAACATCAGAATATGCACGATGCTTGTATAAAGGCGGCTGAACCGACAACGCTATCGACGATGTGGAACGTTATTCATGCCGGCCAACAGGCCGGTTATTGACACTGACACTACTTTTCCTGCGGCAATTTTTTGGTCTGACGTTCTGACTTTTTCGTTGCATCGACCTGTTCGAGGCGGGCCTTAGCAACCAGACGAGAGACTGTCGCGGCACTGATTTTCCAGAGCCGCGCCGTGTCAGCCATTGTTCTCTTGCCGCTCAAGACATCTTCAATGGCCGCGTCAGCTTGTGGTCCGCTTAACTTTCGGGGGCGGCCGCCAATCCTCCCCTCGCTGCGAGCTGACGCTAGGCCAGAGCGGGTTCGCTCCCGGATCATTGCTCGTTCAAATTCTGCGAATGCACCGACCATATGCATCATCATGCGGCCGGCGGCGGTGGTGGTATCGACAGATTCAGTCAGTGACTTAAAACCGGCGCCACCTTTTGCGATCCGCTCCATAATGTGGAGCACATCCTTGAGCGAGCGAGAGAGTCGGTCAAGCTTCCACACAACAATCGTATCACCATGCCGAAGCTGGTCGAGAAGGCGATGCAGCTCCGGCCGGTCCCAGCGGCCGCCAGACGCGATTTCCTCAAAGATGCGATCGCAGCCCGCCGCCTTCAGGGCTTTAGCCTGGGCCGTGTTGGTTTGATCGTCTCCTTTGGAGACGCGAGCATATCCAAGAAGCAATGTCCGGTCCCCTTTCGCCGTACAAAAACGTCCGTTATTGAATGCAGGTCGGACCTCACAGAAAATCGTGGCAAAATGCCGTGCAAAAAGGTATTACGAAACCTATGTCAATGGCAACGGGTTTTTGCACGTTGAAAGGTGGGAAGTGAGATGGGTGTGCTAAGAGCTATTGCGGCTGCGTTCGTGGCCTATATCTCTGTGCTGCTTGCCGTGCTCCTGACGCCGATCTTGATTCTGCTGTGTCTTTGGACCGGGCTTTGCATTTTCGCGGCCGTGTTTATGTTTTTGTTCTGGCTCTTGGTCACTCACCAGACCCGCACGCTCTATAGTGCCGTCTATATGGCGGCATGGGGCTTTCCACCGATGCTGCTGGCCAGCCTAGTAGGCTACTATGGCGAGCAAATTCGCGCCCGCCGTAGGGCGCCGCTGTTGACGCTGCACGGCGATGCGCCGTTTCACTAAAGAATAAAATCTAACGCTTGATCCTCCTTTGGATCAAAACCAGGAGATGAAGCGTGCCCCGTTTTGTGTTTCTTCAACCACCTCGCAGCTCTGCAAACTCTATTACTTTCGAGGAGTTCTTAGGGATTACCAAGGGGCGCACAATCAGCAGTGCGGCGGCCAGTACAAAGGAAAGTCGAGGGCCAGATTTTCTGGAGCTAGGCCTGAGCAAGACTTTTAACCTGAATATTCGAGCCGATGGCGATAAGCTCGTCGTCTCGCTGGTTTCTACGCTTAATAAAGGTGATTTTACTCCCGTCCTTCTTGAGATAATAGGCAAGGATGAGACAGTTACGGTAGAGCTACTTGAACGTCGCCTTCATCATTTACGGCAAATATATGCAATAACATTCCTTGTTGAGGCTGGTCGTGAGACTGATGTTGCCAGCTTGCTTCGCGACTACCCATCTGCTGATCTTGAACACGATCTGGTAGCAGAGAAAGACAAGCTGGTCATCGTCGAGGCTACACCTGGTTCTCTAATTCTCTCACTCATTGCAACATCAAAGAGAGCCTATCAAGCTCTTCTTTATACCTGCGCAGTTCCATTTGCGCAGGGTCGGGAGGCCCTTCTAGGACGAGTTACGGCAGGGACGGCGCTCGCGAAGTTGGAGGTTCAGGCGAAGACGCAGGATATACGTTTGAAGGGTGCAAATGGTGTGATCGATCTTGCAAAAAAGATCGAGAGCATCAAAGACGAGGATACGCGAGAGCTGATTAGGAAAAGGCTTTTCGCTGAAATGGACGGGCTTACGTCTAGTGAGGTGCCTGCCTCAAAGACACCTGCGATTGCTCATAGCCCCGACCTTGGTAGTCCACTTGTAATCGACAACCCTCCGTCCCCCGTACAATCTTCTGATGAACGAAAGAGAAAAGTCGCAAGGCCGAAGAAGCAAGGTGCAAAAAATTAGACCGTATCGACCGAGTGATTGCCAACGCACCTATGACGAAGAGTATTGAATACTCAGGATGCGGACGGCGGAGGATCTTTGAAAACCCAAGGTCGGTTATCGGGTCGGTGGGAGTTCTGCTCGATGCTATCGCAATCAGTGAAAGGGGCCTGTCAGCGACAGGCCCCTTCTTCTTTCTGTGGGCAACTTTATCAGTTGTTACGACCAGGCGCCCCATAAGTGAGCGGCTGCATCCCCATCCACCGCTGCAACACCATGTCTTTCGTGACCATGATGTTGAACAGGTAGCCATTTCGGATTTTTAGCGTGGGTTGAATGTCGAGGCCGCGTGAATTGAGCATCGTGCCAACCGTGTTCGCCTGCTGGCCTGGCGAGACAGCGGCAGGCCCACCTCGTGGACAATCCTCTCGTTGATCCGAGAGCCGGTTTGGCTATTGAGCCAAATCCGAAGCCTGCCTTAGCGAATCCGACGATAGTCGAACTCGACAATGGTTTGCAAAACCCATAAAATGCTAAGCATGGATGTGCGTTCGGGCGGGAAGCTAAACCGACTTCAGCAGGAGCTACCCGAGGGACTTCTGGCCGATGCCGCTTGGATGGAGGCCCACGGCTACTCGTCGGCCCTGCGTAGCCAATATGTTCGCGCGGGCTGGCTGGAGAGCCCGACCAGACGCGTCTATCGCCGCTCGCGAATGCCGCTGACCTGGCAGCAGGTGGCCATTTCTCTCCAGCAGGTGTTGGACCTACCGCTGACCATCGGCGGGCGCACCGCGCTGGAGCAGCAGGGTTATGCCCACTACCTTTCGACAGCCATGCGTGAAGTCCACCTTTATGGGCCAAAGCGGCCGCCGACCTGGCTGGCAAACCTACCGCTCGACGTGACCTTTCATTGGCACAACAGCCTGCGGCTGTTTCCCGGCGATGCAGACGCGGCGCCCGAGCCCAGCCCCGTCATGCTCAGCGCTGGCGGCCTAATCATGCCCATTCGCTATTCCAGCAAGGAGCGCGCCGTTCTCGAACTGCTCGACGAGCTGCCCGAGCATGAAAGCTTCCATCAGGCCGACGCCTTGATGGAAGGGATGAGCGATTTAAGCCCGCGCCGCTTGCAAACCCAGCTGGAGGCTTGCGCCAGCGTGAAGGTGAAGCGGCTCTTTCTTTTCTTCGCAGACCGCCACCGCCATGCGTGGCGACCCCGGCTTGATGTATCCCGCGTCAATCTGGGTTCGGGCAAGCGCGTCCTCGCCAAAGGCGGCAAGCTCGATCCGCGCTACAACATCACTGTGCCGTCCGATCTTGGAGGTCCGTGAAGTTCATGGCCTTTCTGGACACATACCGGCAGCAGGTCGCCTTGCTCATTCGCGTCCTTCCTTTCGTGGCGGGGGAGCGGGCTTTCGCGCTCAAGGGCGGCACCGCGATCAACCTGTTCGTGCGCGACATGCCGCGCCTCTCCGTGGACATTGACCTGACCTATCTGCCAGTCGAAAATCGGGCCACGTCGCTCGCGGCGATCGACGCCGCCATGCTGCGAATCAAGGGGCAGATCGAGCAGGGCATCCCAAACGCGAGGGTCAATCCTTCGCGTTCGGCTGACGAGAACATCGTCACCAAGCTGATCGTTCGGGCGAATGGCGTGCAGATCAAGATCGAGGTGACACCTGTGCTCCGGGGTGCAGTCTATGATCCCGCTGTGATGAGCGTGGTTCCCGCTGTCGAAGACGCCTTCGGCTTCGCCGAAACGCAGATCGTATCCTTTCCCGACCTCTATGCGGGCAAGATCGTGGCGGCCCTCGACCGCCAGCACCCGCGTGACCTATTCGACGTGCGCGCCCTGTTGGAAAACGAGGGTATCAGCGACGAGTTGCGTCGTGCCTTCCTGGTTTACGTGATCAGCCACAACCGCCCAATGGCCGAAGTTCTCGCCCCGACACGTAAGCCTCTGCGCGAGGAATTCGTGCGAGGCTTCGCCGGTATGACGCAGGAGCCCGTCGCCCTTGAGGGACTTGAGGCCGCGCGGGAAGCGATCATCGTCGCGATGGTCGCCAACATGCCTGAGGATCATCGGCGCTTCCTTGTCAGCTTCAAGCGCAGCGAACCGGATTGGAAGCTTTTCGGGATACCAGAGGTCGAGCATCTGCCCGCTGTCATGTGGAAGCAGCACAACCTGGCCAAGCTGCCCCATTTAAAGCGTAGCGAGTTGGTCGATGCACTGAAACGCGTTCTTTTTCCCTGATCGCGACGCCATTGAGGGGGCGTGTACTTTTGCGATGCTGACGCTCAGTTATCTTGGCGGTCCTATAAGATAATCTTTGTTGTCATCGGGAAGGCCCGCGCGGCGGACAAAGCGTTGTGGTTGTGGTTGTGGTTGTGGTCGTGGAGGAGGCAATATAGCCCCCTCAGGCGGCTGCTGCCGCGAAGGGGGCTGGGGCCGCAAGCCGCGAGTATATTCAAACGCCTTGAAATCGACCTAGGAGCCGCAGTCCGCGATGGCACGCGCCGACGATTTGCTTATGCCTGCCCCGATTGGAGCGAGAATGGTCATTTTCACATCGGAGGCTTAATCGGTGCGTCTCTCTGCAACCGGTGCCTTACAGCGGGATGGATAGAGCGCGACGCCGCAACGCGCGGGGTCAAGATTACAGAACTTGGGAAGTCCTCTCTGGATTGGCTGATGTAATTTCAGCTCTTCATCGGCCAAAGGAACAGGCCGCCCCCAAGCTGAGACCGGCCTGTTTACTGCATTTCCTGACGGTCAGTTGCTGCGGCCGGGCGCGCCGTAGGTTAGCGGCTGCATCCCCGCCCAGGGCTGCAACACCATGTCTTTCGTGACCATGATGTTGAACAGGTAGCCATTTCGGATTTTGAGCGTGGGTTGAATGTCGAGGCCGCGTGAAATGAGCATCGTGCCAACCGTGTTCGCCTGTTGCCCGAGAGATGCAGCCAGGATTTGCGTCGAGCTCACCGTGCCGCTTGAGTTGTTCTGCGGCTGGCTGAGCTGCGCGCCGGCCGAGAATAGGCTCGCCAGGATCGCGGAGCCGAAGACGCGCAGATAGTGATTATTCACCTCATCGTTGAACCCGGCATAGCCTCCCACATCCGAGCCCGGCATTTGGCCGAGGTCGATGCTATCGCCGTTGGGGTAGATGAGGCGGTTCCAGGCGACGAGCACCCGCGTTTGCCCATAGGTGACGGCGCTGGAGTACACACCCACCAGGCGCGAGCCCTGCGGGATCAGCAGATATTTTCCAGTGGCCGTGTCGTAGACGTTCTCCCGGACCTGACCGATGATTTCGCCGGGGAGATCGGAGTTGATGCCGCCGATCATGGTTGCGGGGATGACGGTCCCGGCGATCACCTCATAGGGCGATTTGGGGTGCTGAATTCCGGCGTTCAGGTAGTCGTCGCTGCCCGTGCTGCCTTGCTGCGCGAGAAACTCCGTCTTACCGGTCTGATCGTTGGCTTTCGGATTGGCCGGCGGGACGCTAACGCCGCCACCAAAGAGCCCGCCCAGGCCACCATAGGCCGGGATATAGCCGCCTCCCCCGACCCCGCTGCCTCCGCCGCCGGTATTGCCTCCACCAGCCTGCGCCACCTGCTGCGGTGCGCTGTTCGCTGGCAGACTGGTGACACCGCTTGTTGAGGCAGGCGCCTGCGGCATCTGAAGGCCGGAGCCAGATGCATTCACATTGGCGCTGGCGCCGATCGCCGTGACCTCGGCCTGATAATGGGCCGTATTGATCGCCTCTCTCCGCTGCTCATAGTCGGTCCAGGCCTGCAATTGTGCTTGTTCCACCGGATTGAGCTGACGATTTGGCTGCTGTTGCGGTGAGGCCGGCGCGGACGCCAGAGCCGAAGGCTGCCGGGCTTGCTGAATAAGGCCCGAGCTTGGGGCGTTTGCGAGCGCCGATGAAGCGCTGCCGGCTTGAGGCGTCGTATTGCTGCTGGACCCTTCCCTGGCCTGTTCATTTTCGATGCGCTGATGGAAGGTGTAGATCACGGCCAAGATGATAACGACGCAGACCGCGAAGAGGATCATCATCGGAATACGATTGAGGCGTCGGACGCCTCGGCCGCCGGCCAGACGCGGCGCGGCGCTCGGGGAGCTATTCGGATCTAGGTTTCCGCTCATTGTGCCGCCTCCCTCACAACGAAGGGCGAGCTGGGCTGTAGGATGCCTAATGTGTCGCGGCCGAAGAACGTCCCGGCTTCTCGGGGGCCATAGTCGATCGAGACCACACAGCCGCCGAAGTTTTGGGAGACAGTTAGGCGAACCGGGACCGCGCCGGCCGCGCCAGAGGTGGGTTGTGCAACGGCAAACCCTTGTGCGCGCAGATCGGCCGAAAGCTGGTCGAGAAGGGGCGAGCTTCCTGAGGCGATCGGCTGGATCATGAGGGTGGTGCGACCAGGGGGCAGTGTTGCCCCAAGGTAAGAGGAGACCGCTGTAGCGATGACCTCGTTATCGGTCGGAGTGCCAGACGCCACATACGAGGCGTTCGGCGGGGTGGCGCAGCCGGCCAGCCCGAGGGCGAGACCAATGCCGAGCGCCAGACCACGGGGGCTTGGCATCAGTTGACCCTCCCTTGATGGGAAATCTCAACCTGCTGCTGACTACCACCCACCCCAGAGAGGAGTGCGGCGCGGTCAAGCACGCGATCGACAACATAGGTGTCGCCTTCAACGCGATAGTTCACGATCTCCTTTGTAGGGCTTGAGAACCAGCCTCCGTCACGGTCGAGTGCGACAAGCGTAGGTGCGTCACCCGAGAGCATCGAGCGTGGGAACTGGATATAGGTTTTCACGCCATCGCTGTAGACGCGCAGCGGGCGCCAAGCAGGATCATCGCCGTCGAGTTTATAGCCAAAATCGAGGGCGGCGAGATTTGCCCCATTCGCCATTGTCGTGTCCGTGTATCGCTGCGCTGCTGCCGCCTGATATTGCTGCCACTGTGCTTGCACGTCTTCTGGATAGGCGAAGGTGATTTCGTCCGTGTGAGCATACGTGTTGCTGACGAGCGTGATGTCGTAGAGACGCTTGGTGGTGGCAATCGTAATATTGGTCCGCAGCCCGGCATCGGTCGGCTTTATTGAAACGATGGTTTGCGCGGTAGAGCCACTGCCGACGATGCTTGGTATTATCAACCATCTCACGCTGTCGCCAGATGTGATGTTGTTGACCACCTCACCAGGCTGCAGCTCGATATTGCAGACATAGAGCGGCGAGCACACGACTGAGGGGATCGAGGCGCCGAACATATAATTGACCGCGCCGTTTGTTCCTTCGCCGGGCGAGGCTGTGCGGTCACGCCAACGCCGGGAGATTGCGGCGGCGGTAGACTGCCGAGAGGTCAGCCGCACGTTTGGCGAGAGAAGAGAGATGGGTGGCGGCGGGTGGTTCGGTAGGGCCGTCATCACCCCGCCATTCCCCGTTGACACGAGGGCCGGCGGCGGCTCGCTGAATGCCGGCGCGCCTGGCGGTGCGGCCTGCGCAGTCGTCATTGGGCCGCCCGGCTGGAGAGTCGCTGGGCTACCGGCGGCAGTCGAGGCCGCGCCTTGGATCACGCTTGGCTGCGGCGTGGACGGCTCCGGCTGCGGTGTCGCGGCCTGAGCCGATGGAATGATGGCTGGAACGGTGAAGTCTTTTGCCGAGGCGACCGAGGGCAAGGCCGCGACGGCGACGATGAGCGCCACTTTTCGCATGTTCAAGGGTTCCATTATTGCGCCTGCGTCCAGCTAAAGTTCTGGACGTAAAGCCCGGTGGGGTTGATGAGCACGGTTTCAGAATCACTGGGAGGATGCAGGGCAATCGTAACGGTCGCCTGCCAATGCGCGGTTTGCTGCGTTGACCCATCACGTGAATCGGTTTCCTCGTTCCACTCGATGCGCCAGGTGTTTTGGCTGATGGGCAGAACCGACGTGATATGCACATTGACGGTCTGAGTTTGCGCGCGGTTGAAAGGATCGTTTGTGCGGAAATAGGTGTTGAGATCGCCATAGGCGGCGCTCTGCCGATCGACCATGCCGTACGCTTCATTGATGATGTATCGTTCGGCGCTTGCGTCCAGATAGACGGTGCGCGTGTCGTTGATCCATCGCGCAAGCTGGGCACGGATCAAGCGAGTGTCGGGCGTAGATGCGACATCCGCGCGTTGCGCGGCGAGCGCGTCCCCCAGTCGGTTCACCTCCACGATGTAGGGCACAAGGTGGCTTTGCGAGCCGATATAAACGACGCCCCCCACGGCCATGAGGGAGACGACCGCCGACATGAAGAAGGCCAGGCGCCAGGCCCTCGCCTGCTGGACGTAGCTTCCGTAGCGCTCATTCCATTCGGCGCGCGCGGCGAGATAGGTGGCTTTGCCCGGCCCATCTGCGGGCCTCGCGGTGCTTTCTGAGCCGGTCATTGCGGCGGCCGGCGGGGGCTCGGTTGTGCTTGGACGCCTCATGATATCATACACCCTATAAGAAAAAACGTGGCTGTGGCGTTGCCCTCATGCGGAGGGGGTTAGCTAATAGTGTTGCTCGGCGGTTGCTGGGGCGATGCGGCCGGTGGGGAGGCCGGAGGTTTCTGCTGGGTAGTCGGCGCGGGTGCAGCACGTTGGCTTTGTGTGCGGTTATTAAGATCGGCGGCCATGCGGAATCCCATATAGCCCCGGTTCGTCCTTGTGCCCGCCAGGCGACCGCCAAGGTCCGACAGGGCCGCATCGCCAAAGTTCCGCGCAGCGTGCCCGGTGAAACTCGCAAAGCGGGCCAGGCGGCTGGCTCCTGACGCCCCCGCCCCTGCGGCGACCTGCTGGCTTGCCAGCGCACCGGATGCGACGCCGGCTACCGCCATGCCCGCCCCGGCGGTAGCGCCGGTTACGGCGGCCGTTGCCGCTGTTTTACCAGCACCGATAAGACCGGTACTGGCGCCGATCGCTGCACCAGACAGCAGGCTTGCCGTCATGTCCGGCAACTGCTTCACGACCGCAGCGAGCACGAGAATGACGCCAACCAGTGACATGACCTCCGAGTAGGTGGTGCCCGTAAAAGTGGCGGATCGGTTTGAGAGGATTTGCTCGCCAATGCCGACAACGAGGTTCAGCATGAATAGCTTGCCGCCGATCGCGATAGCATAGGTCAGAGACCGCAGCGCGTATTCTTTCGTCCAGCGACTACCACCAAAGCCCGTGAACAGAACAAGGGCGGAGACGATGATGTACGCCTCGACATTCACCATGACCGCGAGCGCCGCGATGTAAGCCATGAGCAGAATGACCACGAAGGCCGCAATGGCGTAAAAGATATCGATGCCGGGCGTGGTGATGCCCATAAGATTGCAGATTTTCTGCGCCATATTGATGCCGGTATTGAGTATGCCGGTCGGGTCAGCGCCAGCAGTGCCAGATGCCGAGGTGGCGGCCTGTTTGAACGATGAGATGATATCGTTTGCGAGGGTGTTGGACTGCTGCACCAAAAAGAAAAAGATGCCGATAAAAAAGAACTGCGTCACTAGCTCCGCCAGGAGTTCGGAAAGGTCTGCACCCCGAAGCGCAAGCTGACCCATCGCAAAGCAAAATTGAATTGTGGCCAGACCCCAAAAGAGGTCGATGGCATAATTCTTCAAAGGGGTTACCCACACCGCCGCCGCCGTCGAATAATCGGTCATCACCGTGTCGATGACCGTTTGCGCTGAGACCGGCCCGGACATGACAAAGTAGGCTACGAAGACCGACACTGTGATGAGTGCGAGGCGTCGGCGAGAGGTCATTTGTAGGTTTTCCCGGTTTCTGGCAGTGGCGGGGAACTAATAAATTTCTGCCACGTCGCATCCTGGGGGCAGGCGGACTTCTCCACGATATAATGAGTGACACCGGCCCCAGCGGCGCCACCGACGCATAGGGACGCGACGATCGCGATTATCAGAGAAGGATTCATTTGTATGTGGTTCCCGTGGTTGGGAGCGCCGCCGAACTCATGAAGTTCTGCCACTGTGCTTGCGAAGAGGCCTGCTGCTGGCTTTGAATCGCCTGCTGGTTGGCCGCGAGCTGCGTCTGCACCATGATGAGCTGGCGCAGCTTCTCTATCTCTCTAACCTGCTGCGCTGATATTTCTGCTGCATTCTGGATCGCTTGCATCTGCCCGGTTGACGCCGCCTGCTGCGCCTGAAGTTGCGTCATGGTGTTGTTGTCAGTCGAAAGCTGGCTGTTTTGCTGGCCCAGGGCATTCATGGCCGCCGTGATGCCGTCCTTCGACTGCTGCGACCAGGTTTGATATTGCGTCGCCTGTGCCGTGAGATTGCCCATCGTGCTAGATGTGCTGCTTAGGTAACTGGAAAATGTGCCGAGCGAGGAGCCGGGGTTCGAGAATGAAAGCTGCGTGCCCTGCGTCATCAAATTCTGGACGGCCTGCATGTCCGACATCGCATTGCTATAAATCTGCGACGGGATCGCGGTCGTGTTCTGGACCTGATTGGCATATTGCTGAAGCTGGGTCGCGTACTGACTAACTTGCTCTTCCCATTGCTGAACTTGCTGCGCCCATTGTAAGCCTTGGGTCGCGATCGTCGCGCAGTTCACGCAGACGACGGCCGACTGAGCCCTGGCCGGCGTTTGACCCAGCACCGCGATGCCCGCGCAGAGCGCGAGCGCAGCGAACCCGTGTTTAAGCATATTCCGCATAGTTAACCTCCTCTTGCTTGAGCCAGTGCTCCGGCCAGGCCGCGCCGAACTGTTCTTCGAGGCGTTCGATCTGGCGGATAGAGTCCTTGTCGCTGACAGCCACGAAGGCGATTGCGACGGCGCCGAGGCCAAGGTCAAAGAGACGGCGGCCCTCGGGCGAGGTATAATAGTAATGACGCTTTTTGATCGCGGTTTTGATGATGCCGATTTGCGCGTCATTGAGGCCCATCATGCGATACAGGTCGCCAGGCCCAGGCACTTCGGCCGTGCCACCCTTATCGGCCTCTTCGTTCGGTAGCATGATCTTCGTCGGGCAGCTTTCCATGAGCACATCAAGAATGCCGGACCGTACGGCATCACTCAGGCTTTGCGTGGCCATGAGGACAGCGCAGTTGGCTTTGCGAAGCGTTTTGAGCCAGTCGCGGATTTTCTCGCGGAAGACCGGGTGGCCCAGCATGATCCAGGCTTCATCGAGCGACAGAAGGGCCGGTTGGCCCTTCAAGGACCGCTCGAAGCGGCGAAACAGGTAAAGCAGGACCGGGATCGCTGATGTGTCTTTCAGGCTCATCAGCTCATCCAGCTCGAAGACCACGAATGGGTCATCTTGCAAGGTGTCTTCGCGGGCATCGAGGAGGTGCCCCATGCTCCCGCTGATCGTGTAGACCGAGAGCGCCGAGCGAATGGCCTCATCCTGCACGGTCGCGTTGAAATCGGTGAGAGACCGCAGGGGAGAGTCCTGCAAGGTCTTCATCGCCCGATGAATCTCCTCCCGTTGGCGCGGCGTCGGTGCCTGACCGGTTTGGAGCTGGTAGCAGGTGCCAATCCAATCCTCCGCCCAGGCGAGATCGCCGTGCGTCTCCAAGACCGAGAGCGGACAGAAGGATGGCGACTTGCCATCGGCGCCGATGTCGTAGTGACGGCCGCCGCAAGCTTTGACGAGCGCGAGCATCGAGCGGCCTTTGTCGAAGGCGCAGATCGTAGCGCCCTCGTAGCGGCGGAACTGCGCCGCTACGGTGCAGAGGAGCACCGACTTTCCCGCCCCGGTAGGCCCAAAGACGAGCGTATGGCCGACATCGCCCACATGGAGGTTCAGTCGGAACGGTGTGGCCCCGGAGGTCGCCGCGTGGAGCAGCGGTGGGGAGTTTTCCGGGTAGAGTGGGCACGGATTGATCGCCAATCCGGGCCACACCGTTGCCAGTGGCAGGAGATCGGCCAGGTTAAGGGTATGAATCAAAGGCCGGCGGACATTCGGCCGGACGTGACCCGGCAAGCTGCCGAGCCAGGCCTCCATGGTGTTGATCGTCTCTATTCGCGTGGTGAAGCCCTCGCGGGCAATCTCGCGGGCAATGATTCTGGCATTGTCTTCGAGCACCAGGCGGTCGCGGTCCATGAGGACGATGACCGGTGTATAATATCCAAATGTGACCAGCGATGAGTTGGCGTCCGTCATCGCGGCTTCCGCCTGGTTCGCCATCAACAGGGCATCCTCGTTCACGATGCCGCCCTGCGTCTTGAATATCTGTGCAGCGAAGCCCCGCACCGCCTGTCGCCACTTTCGGCGATACTTCTTCAGGCCGGCCAGGGCTTCGTGCTGTTCGAGGTAGATGAAACGGCTGGACCAGCGGTAGGGGATCGCGAGGTGATCGAGCACGTCAAGGACGCCGGGCGAGGATTCTGCCGGGAAGCCTTCGATGCCAATGCACATGATGAACTTGTCGCCCAGCTTGGGTGTGTCGCCTCCCCAAAGATCGCGACCACCCATGACCGCATCGAGATACATGCCCGACGCCGGAATGTTGAGCTTGGCGTCGATATCACCCGTCAGGCAGAATTGCAGATAGTCCACCAGCTCATCGCGCAGATGTTCGCGGCCGCTGCGGTCCTCGTAATTATAGCTCCGCATGCGGCGGAGTCGGACCACATCCCCCATGCTGTTTTCGATCGTTCCGAGTGCTTCCTTGAAGCGCGCCATTGTCCGGTCAGCAACGGACTCTCGGACCAGTCCATCGTCATCGTAAATGAGATCGACGATTTTGCTCTGTTGGCGCAGTGGCGGCGTGAACGACACAACGAAGGCATATTCGCTTTCGTAGTGAGACCCTTCCCTGAGGAATTGCGCGCGACGTTCCCGATCGATCATGGCCGTGATTTTGTCAGGGAAGTACGATTCCTCCGGCGCGGGATAGGAAGAGCTAGGGAGACGGATCGCGTCATGCCATGACGCCCAGCCTCCCCCGAGGCGGGCTAGTGTGGCATTGATGCGTTGCGTGATGTAGTTGCGTTCGTCGGCAGTGGACGACGCTATATCTTGTCCGCGATAAAACCAGCCGGCCAAAATTGTCCCGCTCTTACCTTGGACGATACCGTCATCCATAAGGGCCGCCCAATCTAGAAGATCGGAGAGGCCCTTGCTGCGGTCATTGTATGGCTTGAGCGAGTGCATGATTTACTCCGTTCGCGCTGGCCTTGAGCGGGGCGCGTAATGGGCACGGTAGGTGAGCTGCCGCCGGTAAACGCTGCTCATGTGGGGGTCATGCTTCGCCATGAGCCGGAAGGCGGCGATGCCGCCGAACCACAGCAGGCCGGCGACTACGAATGACACGAGGTTGAAACCCGACATCACCAGGCCGACGGCGATGACGAGCGTGACCAATACTGGCTCACGCTCGCCTCCCAAGATGAGGGGCGGCCGATAAAGCACGCGGTAGAAGGGCGTTCGCCGCAGCGCCATCGCTCACCCCACCAGTGCGGCCGTGGTGAACAACGTGGTCAACAGCGAGGCGGCGCCGAGGATGATCGCAGCCACGAGGACCACATACATGATGCGGCGGGTGAATTCGGAAATCTCACCGCCGAAGATGAGCATGCCGCCCGAGGCCACGATGCCCAGCAGTGCCAGACCGTAGGCCACAGGACCCTTGATGTCCGTCTCTAGGGTCTGAAGGGGTGTGTCCCAAGGCAGGCTGCCGCCCGTGGTGGTGGCGTGCGCCAGGCCGGGCGACATGAGCACGGCTGCCGCCAGGGCGAGGGCCGCGAGGGGAAGGCGGTTCCGCGGCACAGTGACGGCGGCGGACAGGCTATTACGTCGCATCCTGATTCTCCTTCAAAACTTCCGAGATGAGCAGGCCGGGGTAAGGTTCGGCGGGAGCCTCCGCCTCCCCCGTGACTGCGTTTGAAAAACGGTACTGTCCGTCCTCAAAGCCTTCGACGGACAACACTTCCTTGACGCGCCGCCCTTCAGGGGTTTTGGCGATCGAGACAATGACGTTCACCGCCTCGCCAATCAGCGCGCACATCGGCGCGGGCGTGGCCTCAGCGATGAGCTGTTCCATGCGGATCAAGCCGGCGCGCGCGCTATTGGCGTGGACGGTGCAAACCCCGCCAGGGTGGCCGGTGTTCCAGGCTTTAAGGAGGGCGAGGGCTTCCGAGCCGCGCGCCTCGCCTAAACAGATGCGGTCAGGGCGCAGCCGCATCGTGACTTTCAGCAAGCGAAGCTGATCGACATTGTATGAGGTCCGCAGCATCACATGGTTGCCGATCGTGCATTGAAGCTCGGCGGTATCTTCAATGATGACGATGCGATGATGGGGTGAGACCTCCGCGATAAAGCGGAGGATCGCATTCGTCAGCGTCGTCTTTCCCGTGGTGGTGCCACCCACCACAAGGATATTCTGTCTCTCCCGCGCCGCGCGTTCGATCGCGGTGCGCTGCCCGCCCGTCATGATCCCGGATGAGACGTAATCTTCGAGCGTGAACACCTTCACGGCTTTGCGACGGATCGTGAAGGAAGGAGCTGCCACGATCGGCGGGATCACGGCTTCAAATCGGCTGCCGTCGAGTGGCAGCTCGCATTCGAGCACGGGATTCTCGCGGTTGATCGTCGTGCGAAGCGTCGATGCAACCGTGCCCATCAGGCCCTCCGCCTGCATGGCCGACATGGTGCCGACTTGCTCCATCTCGCCGCCCAGGCGGTCTATCCAGAGCGTTCCGTCTGGATTCAGCATTATTTCGATAATGTCAGGGTCGTCTAGGAACCCGCAGATTTGCGGACCGAGTTCCCGGCGGAGCTTCTCCGCCATGCGGCGCAGGAACTCGTCCACAGCTAATCCGAGGGTCTGATTAACACCACTATCCATGTGATCTACCTAAATCGATATCATACGTAATATCATCAAGGGCCAAATCATCAAGCATGAACGCTTGAAAAAGGTGCTTAGTGAAAGTTAGGCGCCATCTAGGTAGGGCAGGGAAGGGAAGCTTAATCATCTTCTAAAGAAGGACTTACACGCGGCCTCATTTGACTAAATGAAACAGGATCAAAATCCGGATTCAGAAGCTGGTGAGGAAGAAAACCAGTGGCGCGAGCGATCCTGGCGATGTTGTCGATGCCAACATTCCACTTTCCAGACTCACATTGACTTAGGTAAGCTTGCCCGATATTTGCAATGTCGCATAAATCGCGTTGACTCATCTCGGCGTGCTCGCGAGCCATTCTTATATTACTTGCGACGATCTGCCTAATGACCACCTCAATCTGGTTTGTACCGCGCGTCATTTCGAATCCGTTTGCCGAGCCATTGGTGCTCGTGTTCTTGTACAACGAATTGCCGTCCGCGAGCGCTCGGGGCTCCGGCCAGACGACGAATTCTCCGTTACAATACGACCTTTGCTCCAAACATAGAAATAGACAGCCGCCGCCTACGCCAGACCGCGGCCGCACCCGAGACCGGACATTAGGTCAAGCTGAAAGATGTGGGATCTCGGAACGAGTCGAACATCGGGTTTGGCGACCGTCGTCAAGAATGGGTTTCGTTAAGGCAGTAGCGATCAACATTAGGAAAAATCGGATAGCTCTTCAAATTCTGTTAACAGATCGTCATCGGGATATTCGACCGTTTGCGGCATGGCGAGGTCCGGAACTTCTGGCGTGAAAGTTCGGTAAGTGGAAATCCAATGCCATGCCTCTTGACATCGCTCGCAGTTGCTCCGTTCGGCACTCCTTTCGAAGAGTAAGGTCTGCTCCATGGCCATTGATCTAGCGAAGTGGTGAAGCTCGTTGACAGCTGAAGCGTACGCACCAGATGCTTCCGCAACCGTGGCATGACCTGCCCGAATCATCGAATTGAAAGTATCAATAGCTACGCACAGAACAGAATGCTTCTCACGCGCCTGCGCCAATAACTCTGTCTTGTGTAGACGATTCCTTTTTGAGAATGTCAACGACATCACTGTTCCTCTCAGATTCGGTAATATCACCACCATTATCCGACACGGCCCTTGGGCAGCTGGGCCATTTGGATCGCTCGTTATCCGGAAGCGGATGGTAGTGGGACGTCAGCAAGCGTCGCACGCTTGCCCCGGTCATTTTGACTGCCCAGATGCCGCTATCCTGCAAAAGGACGATCTGCTGCGGCCTGCAGCGTCGAGGCAGATCGGACTGCCTGTTGAGAGCCAGCCTCGGCGCAGCCAAACCTCCCGTCTTTCTGAAGGCGCTAGGTTTGGTGGCGGGCTGCCTTCTGACGGTATCATCAGGGCGACGAGGTTGGTCGTCGCGCACCGAGGGATGTAGATCATCGGCCATGGAAAACATCCTAAAGGACGTCCAAAGGCCACCTCAAGACTCCGAACAAAAAAATTTGTGGATATTACGACTTCGAACGGGAGTGCTCTGGAAGCTGCAGCATTGTGCTAACGTCCTGCTTCACCACATACGCGAGCGCCATCATTGTTTTCAAGGTGACATTCTTCTGCCCCCTCTCGACCAACGAAAGATACTGTTGTGTCAAGCCTGTGAGCCGCGCGACCTCAGATTGTTTAAGGCCGAGCGCGAGCCGCGCCGAACGGAGTCGTTCACCAAAGAGGACGAACAAGCTATCCCGAACCGTGTCATCAGAGGGAGGTAAAAGGGGTGCGCTCGCTCCCACATTTATAGGATACGTCCTGGACACGTTGGCCGAGGACGTATTCGTGCTGGCGTCATGATTAAACTCATCCAACTTCGGGATTTCATTCTTCGCACGTCTACCAAGTGTAGGTGAGCGCTTCGTCATTCGCATCCAGAGCTAAAGGGGTGGATATAATCCCTTGTCTGCCTCACTTGCCTCGCGTTTCACAGTAGCCCCATCGCAAGCTTGGATACACAAAAGGGCGTAATTCCCATGGCGATTTACGTGCTTATAGGATGGCTCATCGCTTGAATGGGCCTCGTTGAGGAGGACGGCCGCGGATGCTGGTTGGGTGTGACCATCATCGCATCAGCTTCTTCCGAGAAGCCTCGTATTCAAAAAACTGATCTCTGCCGCTTTTCTGATTCAATAAATTCATGGCGTCGACGACACTTCGCGTTGGCTTAGCGATTCGGAAGGGCGTACGATTCTGCCTGCTCCGGGAGACGCCGATGGTTGTCATTCAAGTTTCAGACCGCCTTGAACTGCAGGCTCCATATCATCCGGTGCTGCCGCACCGGTCAAAGCAGATAGGCGGCATGTGGTTGGGTGCCGGTATCGGGTGGAGTTTTCCTCACTCGCAGGAGGAGGCGCTTCGTGCCCTTTGTCTCGATATTTGGGGTGTCGACGGGACGCGCGCCGCTTTTGAAGACACCGTTGAGATCAAGGTAACCGTCGATGAGCAAGTCCCGTATCGACGCGTGTTTGAGGCCGCTGAACAGGCCATCTACATCGTCGGGCGCGAGATCGCGGCGTCTCTGAGGAGCCGGCGGGGAGCGCGTCCCGGTCGTGGAGTACGATTTATGTCGGGCAATCCGCGTTGCGTCGCGCTCCCCAGTATCTGGTTGACGACCATTCCGAACGGCGCCGTTTTCTTGGTGCGTGATGTTCCTATCAGCGCACTTGATCGTTTCCGGGACGATATTGGAGGCGCGGGGCACGTTGAGGTGCTAGGGTCTCCGTAGGGCGGCCAAGTATCTGGTGTTGGTCAGCCTGTGCAGCCATTACAAGCCAAGCTTGCCGGCCGGGCTAGATCTATTGAGCTTCGATCCTCTCATCGTCGTCAGACTTCGATGACGCGTGTGGCCCATGATTTCTTCATCGGGGACGCCATTCTTGTAGGCGGTCGTCACAAAACCGGCTCGCATGCCGTGGGGCGTGATTGGCTCCCAGATCGTTCCCGTGATCTTCGCCTCCAGGGCGCGTTTTTTTAGAATCTGGCGCACGGCATCGGGATCGAGGCGACTGCTATGGACCTTCCCCCAACGATCGACCTTTCGAAAAATTGGACCGGCAGCGATCTCGGCCTGCTCAAGCCAGCGCTCCAGCGCTGTCACGGGACAGGTGGCCATGGCACGACCGCGCGATAGCCCGATCTCGGCCCCGGCGCCCTCCTTGTCGGTCTTTGAACGCGTGATGAGCAGGCGCAGGCCATCGTCGGTCCGGTTGATATGCTCGACATCAAGGCCGACGAGCTCAGAGCGGCGCAAGGCGCCGGCGAAACAGACGAGGAAGAGGGCCTGATCCCGGGTGCCCGCCATATCGTCGCTGCAGACACGGAGCAGACGCTTGATCTCCGCCGTAGTGATGGCGGCGGAGCGGCGAGGGGGCTCACCATGGGTGCGGGCAATGCCGCGTAAGGTCTCACGGATCGCAGGGTGGCGCGTGTCGAGCGGCTGCTTGGCGATGCGATGGGCTCGGGCAATGGCGGCGACCCGCCGTCTTAGCGTGGACAGCGCATAGCCGCGCCCGGCGTCCGCCAGGTAGGCGCCGACGACCTCGGCCGTGGATGGCATGGGATCGAGCTTGCGCTCTACGCACCATGCCTTGAAGTTAGCCAGATCGGCTTTGTAGGCGCGCAGCGTTGCCGGGGCATCGGCGGCGGACTGATACGCCTGTGAGCGCGCCAGAGATCGCGCTGCTCTCAAGGTCAGTGGGGTCTCGGCGCCCTCGGCTCGCAACACCGCGGAAACGCTCGATGGCGATGACAAAGCGGCGGATCGTTTCATGGCGATAGTCTGACGGAAACCGCCTCTCAGATCAATACGCGGGAAGGAATATTATAGCGTGTCAGAAAGTTGGTCAGCTTTGCGACCATTTCAGCCTTTTACTGTGTCTGAGACAATACCAGACAGCAGACATTCGATTGGTGCGAAAAACAGACGCTAACCCGAACGTGGAACGCACTCAACACCGTCCACTAATCCTCACTAACGGCGTCGAGGTTACCTGCATGCCAGCGCAAATCGCCACCCGATCACTGCTCACCCAATTTCCTGGGCATCTCGTGAAGGTTTGATTACCATGGCACCGTTGCTTGTCGACCGCGAGAGGAGAATATCCGCAATGTCAACTCCACCTGAAGCGGCAAGAGGGAAGGGCCTTCGTCGCGACGCGGGCATTATCGGCCTGCTTTTCGCGAGTACCACCAGCATGATTGGCTCCGGCTGGTTGTTTGGTGCACTTCATGCAGCCAAGATCGCCGGGCCGCTCAGCTTGTGGAGCTGGATCATCGGCGCGGTCATCATCATGCTCATCGCCCTCTGTTTCGCGGAGCTTGCCTCTCTGTTTCCCCGCTCCGGCGCACTCGTTCACATGAGCCATGCGAGCCACGGCGAAGGTCTGGGCCGAGTCTGGGGCTGGATGCTGTTTCTGTCCTATGTCGCCGTGCCGCCCGTCGAAGCGGAAGGGATCGTGACCTATGCCAACAACATCTATCCTGATTTTGTCGGCAACGGAGGCGTATTGACGGCGACCGGATTCATTGTCTGCGCGATCCTTGTCGGCATCCTCGCTTTGCTCAATCTTATGGCTATTCGCTGGCTTCTCGCCCTTAATACGACCGTCACCTGGTGGAAGATCGCTGTGCCGCTGTTGACGGCCATCATCCTCATCATCGCCGGTGCTCATGAGGTCGGGCCGCTTTGGACGAAGGGCGCAAGCGTCTGGACCGCCGCATCGAACAGCTATGATCCCAATGGCATGTTCATTGCCCTGCCAGCCGCTGGAATTGTGTTCAGCTATCTCGGCTTTCGCACCGCGATCGACTTGGGCGGGGAAAGCTCCAATCCCGGCCGCAACATTCCGTTGGCGGTGATCGGCTCCGTTCTGCTTTCGGCGATTGTCTACATTCTCCTGCAACTCGGCTTCCTGAACTCCATCAAACCGCAGGATCTCGCCAATGGCTGGGGACACATCAACTTTGCCGGTGTCAAAGGACCCTTCGCCGGCCTCGCCATGATGCTCGGCTTCGGCTGGCTGGCGACCCTGCTCTATATCGACGCCGCCATCTCGCCGGCCGGCACCGGCCTTATCTACACGACAGCCGGCTCACGCATTCTGTTTGCCAATGGCGAAATGAAAGCCGGGCCGCCGATTCTGTCTAAGCTCAACAGCCAGCAGGTGCCTTGGGTTTCGGTGGTGGTCATGTGGGTCGTGGGTGTGCTGTTTCTGCTGCCCTTCCCGGCGTGGCAGAAGATGGTCGATTACATCAGCGATATCACCGCGCTCACCTATGGTCTCGGACCGATCGTGCTGCTGATACTACGCCGTGATCACCCGGACCTGAAGCGCCCGTTCCGCCTGCTCGGGGCGAGCATCCTTGCGCCGATCGCGTTCATCTGTTGCGACTTGATCATTCTGTGGAGCGGCCTTGCCACGGTAAGCTGGCTATTTGCCATCGTGCTAGTCATCTTCTTGCTCTATTTGGGCTACTACTACCTGTGGGCGCGCGAGGAAAGCGCCAACTTCGGCTGGAGCCACATGTGGTGGCTGGGTGTCTGGTTCGGCGGCATGTGGGTTGTGTCGGCGCTGAGCGGTCACGATCTCGGCGGCTACGGCGTTCTAAGCTTCTGGCCCGCCGTCGGTGTGACCGCTGTCTGGAGCCTCGTCGTGATCGAAATCGCCAAGCGCTCGTCACTTCCCGCCGTGGACACGGGCAGGATCCTGATCGACATCGAACGTACCCAATGATCCGCTGGTTCTGTCAGGTCCCGGGCCCAGATGTTAGTTTGGGGACCGACGGCGGATTTGGTCGGACGTGAGGCTGCAGGGGCGGGACGAATTTCGCGATGACTTGTGTTGGCTGTGGCTCGGCGTCTGTGACCGAACGTCGCGAGGTGACCGCTCAGGGTTACCGGCGGTTTCGGTGCCGGGACTGCGGTCGGCAGTTCAACGAGCGCAGTCATAGCGTGCTGAACCAGACCTCGCTGCCGAGCGACATCATCGCCTTCGTCGTGTTCTGCCGGCTGCGCTACCGGCTGACGCTGCGCGACCTCAGCGAGATCATGGCGCTGCGCGGGATTGAGATCAGCCACGAGACCGTCCGCGACTGGGAGGCGAAGCTGCTTCCCATCATGGGCGATGAACTGCGCAAACGGCGTCGCGGGACACGGCGGGGCGCCGGGATCAGCTGGTATGTTGACGAGACCTACCTGAAGGTCCGGTCGGTGGTGCTATCTCTACCGGGCAATCGACCGTGACGGAAACCTGATCGACGCCATGCTGAGCGAGCACCGCGACATGAGGGCCGCAAAGGCATTCTTCCGCTCGGTCCGGGCGACCATGGGCTTTCGTCCGGAGAGGGTGACGACGGATGGCCATGGCTCCTATCCAAAGGCGATCCGCAGCGTCCTGGGCAAAAGAGTGCGGCACCGGACCAACGCCTACTTGAACAGGACCATCGGGGGATCAAGGGCAGGATCCGATGTATGCGTGGCTTCAAGAGCCACGACGCAGCCAGCCGCTTCTGTCGAGAGCATGGCGAACTCCGCAATCTCGTTCGTCCCCGCCTTCGTCACGACCAGATCGTCCCCGCCTCCCTCCGCCGCTCCCGTTTCGCCAAAGCGGTACACGTTGCTCTCTCTATCATGCAGGCCGCATGATAGAGCCGGCTCCGCAGTCTCGCTGTGCCCAGCCTGGCCCGAGACCTGACAGAACCCGCACGATACGGCAGGGCGCCCCGCCCGCACGAGCGGACGGGGCGTGTTGCGGGCCGCTTACTGGTGGGCGAACTGGCCGGATGCCAGGTTCGATTTGACGAGTGCGGGCAGCCCCTCGATGAAGGCGCTCGGGTTGCCATACATTTGGTCGTAGTAGTGATCGATGTTCGCCTTGGTCAGCTCAGGCATGATGATCATCGCGGCGGGCTGCGGAACAGTTTGCCCCCGCACGTGGTTGATCGCGACCTGAACGGCCAGGCCAAGCTCAAGCGGCCCGTCCTGCAGGTTGGTTTCGAGCAAAGTACCGTCCTTGATCGCGCGCATGCCGTCCTTGATGCCATCGACGGCGGTGATGGGAATCTTGCCGGCGAGGCCCTTTTCCTTCAGCGCCTGGATGGAGCCGATCGCCATGTCATCATTCTCGGAAATGATGCCATCGATCTTGCTGCCGTAGCGGGACAACCAATCCTGCATGATGCCGTAGGCCTTGTTGCGCGCCCAGTTACCGGGCTGCATGGCAAGCAGTTTCACGTTGGGGTTCTTGGCGAGAACATTCTGGATGCCCTTCGTGCGATCGATCTCGCCCGACTGGCCGAGCGGCCCTTGCAACACGACGATATTGCCCTTGTTGCCGATGGCATCGACGAGATGCTGAGCTTCCTGCTCACCGGCCTTGACGTCATCCGGCCCGACATAGGTGACGATGTCCGGCTTGGACTCGGGGGCGGCGGTCAGGTTGGTCACGATCACTGGAATGCCAGCGGCCTTGGCGGCTGCGATCTGCGGCGCCAGGGTCGCGGAATTGACCGGCGCGACCACGATGGCATCGACTTTCTGGTTGATATATTGCTGGAAGTTCGAAATCTGCGTGTTCACATCCATGCCCGCACTGTTCCACAGAAGCGTGCCGCCATTGGCCTTGGCAATGGCTTCGGCGCCGCGCTTGCCAAGCGAGATGAAGGACGACATGTCATAGACGGTGAAGCCGATGACCGGATGTGCGCTGTCCGCCCAGGCATGGCCTGCCCCACCGGTCGCGAAGGTGGTCGCGGCCAGCAGGCCGGCGAGCAGGGTTACTTTCTTCATAGCTGTTCTTCCCGTGGTTATGTTTCTGATTAAGCCGGTCATGGCATCCGCTCAGTCGTCCGTGCGATTGACGAGACTGTCGACGAAGACGGCGCCAATGATGATGAGGCCCTTCACGATGAGCTGGTAGAAGGGCGAGACGTTGATGATGTTCAGCCCGTTATCAAGGACACCCAAGATCAGGAATCCGAAGACGGTGCCGATCAAGGAGCCGCGCCCACCGGCGAGACTGATGCCGCCGATAACGGCTGCGGCGATCGCGTTCAACTCGTAGCCCGTGCCGTTGGTCGCGATGCCCGCCGTGGCGCGCGCCGCCAGAATGATGCCGGCCAAGCCCGCAAGCAGCCCGGAGATGACGTAGACCGCGAAGCGCGTGACCTTAAGGTTAACGCCCGCCACACGCGCCGCGTGCGGATTGCCGCCCACGGCATAGATATGCATCCCGAATTTGGTCCGCGCGAGCACCAGCCAAGAGACCGCGACCACGACAATCATCACGATCACCGGGATCGAGAAGCCGCCGACAGTCCCGCTCAAGGCGAGAAACTGGTCGGAAAGCCCGGAGATCGGCTGCCCATCGCTTGCCACGAAGGCGAGGCCCGTCGCCACCGTCATGTTGCCGAGTGTCGCCACAAAGGGGGGCACCCGCGCAATGGCCACAAGCAGCCCGTTGAAGGCACCGATGGCACCACCGGCCAGGATGCCCAGCGCCACAGCCTCGCTGAAGGTCAGCGCACCGTCATCCTGTGCGATCAACGCCCCGACAACTCCAGAGAGGCCGACGATGCTGCCGACGGACAAATCGATGCCGCCGGTAAGGATGACGAAGGTGGCGCCGGTCGCCAGCAGGGCATTGGCCGCGACCTGGATCAGGATCACGTTCATGTTCGACACGGTCAGGAAGGACTTGTTCGAGACGGCGAGCGTGATGACGAAAAGGGCCAGGATGATGACCAAGGAATAGCGCAGCGCCAGCCGACCGAGCCGGCGCCCGTTCATCGCCGAAGGCGCGGCGGGGGTCGCCGCCAAGACATCGGCATTAGTGGATTGCATTGGAGCCTCTTCCCATTGCGAGGCGGAGCACCGCCTCCTGCTCGATTTCGCCACGTTTCAGCTCGCCTTGGATCGCCCCGTCCCGCATCACGAGCACGCGATGGCTCAGATTAATGAGCTCCGGCATGTCGGAGGAGGCCAGCAAGATGGCGACACCGCTATCGGCGAGATCATTGATCAGCTTGTAGAGTTCGCTGCGCGCACCGACATCGATCCCGCGCGTCGGCTCGTCCAGGATCAGCACGCGCGGCATGCCGGTCACCAGCCAGCGCGCGAGCGCCACCTTCTGCTGGTTGCCGCCTGAAAGATGGCCGACCTTCTGGCTCAACTTGGCATAGGCGACGCGGGTGCGCTTGAGCACATCCAGCGCGCTGGTCCGCCGCTTGGCGTTGTTCATCAGCCCGCCCGGACCGGTAAAGGCATCAAGATGGGGCAAGGTGATGTTGTCGAGGATGGAGAGCGACGTCAGCACGCCGGCCAGCTTGCGGTCTTCCGGCACCATGGCGAGGCCGCGTTCGATCGATTCCGTCATCCGGCCGAGATGAAGGGGCTTGCCGTCCAGCGTGACGCTGCCGGTGGCGGGGCGAAGCCCAAAAATCGCCTCCAGAAGCTCACTGCGGCCGGCGCCCACCAGGCCGCCGAGGCCAAGGATCTCGCCGCCCCGCAGCGATATAGAGACGGCGCTATTATAGCCGGACACCCGCAAATCCTTGACGGCGAGCACCACATCCCGATCAGCCGGTGGCACGCCACGGTTCGGGAAGAGGTCCTCGATCTGACGCCCGACCATATCCGTGATGATCTGGTTCTCGGTCAGAGCCTTGGTCCGCTCATGGCGAATGATCGCGCCATCCCGCATGATGGCGACGGTGTCCGAGATCTGCTCGATCTCCTCCATCCGATGGCTGGTATAAAGGATGCACGCGCCCTGCTGGCGCAGCATGCGGATGACGCGGAACAGTTGCTCGGTCTCCCGCGAGCTCAGCGCCGAACTCGGCTCATCCATGAGAACGATACGCGCCTTGCGCGATGTCGCCTTCAGGATCTCGACCATCTGGGTGGCGGCGACGCCGAGCGTCTTCATGGGCGCACCAGGATCGATGTCGAGACCGACGCCGCCCAGCATCTCCCGCGCGATCTCGATCATCTTCTTCTGGCGCAGGAAACCGAGCGGGCCGGTCAATTCCTGCCCCACGAGCAGATTCTGCCACACCCGCATCTCGGGGATCGGCGCCAGTTCCTGCGGAATAATGGAAACGCCCAGGGCTTGCGCGTGGCGCGCGTCGAAGCGCTTCACCGGATCGCCGAACAGCGTCAGCCGGCCGCCATCGGGCGCGAGTTGACCCGAGATGATCTTGAACAGGGTCGATTTTCCTGCGCCGTTTTCGCCGGCCAGGACGTTGACCGACCCTTCAGCAAAGGTCACGGACACATCCTTGAGGACGGGAACGCCGTCAAAGCCCTTGGATATGCCCGAGCAATCGACGGCGGCGACGGGCGGCACTGCCCCGGCCGTATCGTTCGTCGTCGTTTGACTCACGTGGCCAGCCTGCAAGAGACCAGGACGAACCGATATTGACGCTGCAGCATCCGCAATGCTCCACCCCTAAAAACACACCCTTTGGCCGGGGTTTTGTTGATGCGCTCGCCGGTTTCGGCTGAGGTTCACGTTCAATGTATCGTCTCCTAATTTTGCGCAAGCCCATCGTGTCGCGCCGGTCGCGGGCGGCGTCAAAAGGGAGTGAACACGGGACGACCAGCGGAGGATGCGACTCACGCCTGGTTTGACGGCCGGACGGACAGACGGCAGCTTCTGCAAACGCGAGGCGTTCGCAATTAAGTGTTATGATCTAACTAGGAGCGGCTCTGTTGCAATCTTTGGCGACGGGCGCGTTAAGCGGCCAATCGGGTCAGTTGGCTCGTTACGCTGCCGTGAGATCAAGCTGTTCGCGGACAAGCTGGACCACCTCGGCGAGGGCGGACGCGCCAAGACCGAAGGCGCGCTCGACAATGCGGGCTTCGCCGGGAATGTCACGCGTGATGTTGAAGGCCGATGCTTGTCCCTTGCGGAGCGCCCGCATCACCTCGAAGCCCTTGATCGTCGCGTATGCCGTCTTCAGCGTCTTGAACCCTCTGACCGGTCGAATCAGTTGTTTCAGTTTTCCGTGGTCAGCTTCGATGACGTTATTCAAGTATTTGACCTGTCGGTGCAGCGTTTTCTTCGGGCACTTGTCCTCCTTCTTCAGCTCGGTCAGCGCCACGGCGTAGGTCGGCGCCTTGTCGGTGTTGATGACGGCAGGCTTCTCCCACTCCTTCAAGCCGTTCAGCGCCTTGCCAAGAAAGCGCTTGGCCGCCGCCGTGTTGCGCGTCGGCGAGAGATAGAATTCGATCGTGTTCCCATGCTTATCCACGGCCCGGTAGAGGTAGGTCCACTCGCCTCGGACCTTCACGTAGGTCTCATCGACGCGCCAGCTCGTCGAACGCGGCCCCCGCCACTGCCAGCGCAGCCGCTTTTCGATCTCAGGCGCATAACTTTGAACCCAGCGGTAGATCGTCGAATGATCGACCGAGACGCCGCGCTCGCCCATCATCTGCTCGAGATCGCGATAGCTCACCCCATAGCGGCAATACCACCGGACCGCCCAGAGCACGCTCTCACCCTCAAAATGACGCCCCTTGAAGTCCGACATGGCAGACCTCGCTCCCTCGCTCGAACCCCATCCCGACGGACAAAGCCAAAGTCTGCAACAGAGCCGGAAATACTACGGCGATAGCAACCTGCCCTTCGGCTTCTTTCGATAAGCTCACCCCTTGAAACTTCACGATAACCTGTATAACGGTAAAGTTTGTCCAAGTTGGAGTTCGTCGGATTGATTTCATTGCAGGCCTTGCCTTTCGCAACTCGGATAAACTCATTTGCGTCGCATTCCCAGCTTTTCTGGCCTGACCTCGTTGGTAAACCCACGCCGATCCAGATGGTCCAGCGCGCAGCGACGGTTGACGGCCTCACGGTGCTCGATCTCAACTTTCCCGACCATTTTTTGGGCACCCAGCCAGCGGAACTCGCTCGCCAGATCCGCGGCGAAGGGCTCGACATCAGCGGCCTCGCGATGCGCTATTATAGCGTCCGCGAATTCGCTCTCGGCGCGTTCACAAACCCTGATCCTGTTGTGCGCCGCAAGGCGATCGACCTCACCAAGCGCGGCGCAGATGCCGCAGCCGCCTGTGATGCACCGATGCTCACTCTCTGGCTCGGCCAGGACGGCTTCGACTACGCCTTCCAGATGGATTATGCGCGCGCCTGGGAGATGGAGATCGACGGCATTCGTGAGGTAGCGGACCATAATCCCAGCGTCTCCATCAGCTTGGAATACAAGCCCAACGAACCACGCTCATTCAGCCTTCTGCCAAATGCCGCAACGACTCTGCTGGCGATCGATGAGGTCAACCGACCGAATCTGGGGGTAACCCTGGACTTGGCCCATGTGCTCTATGCCGAGGAACAGCCCGCCTATGCTGCGGCCCTCGTCGCGCGCCGCAGCAAGTTGCTCGGCCTCCATCTGAACGACGCTTATGCGAAGCGTGACGACGGTCTCATGGTCGGTGCCGTGCACTCCGTTCAGACGATTGAACTTCTTCGCCAGATCAAGCGCGACGGCTATTCCGGTGCGCTCTATTTCGACACCTTCCCAGACATCACCGGCCTCGATCCGGTCAAGGAATGTGAAACCAATATCCGGACGGTGCGCCGGATGATCGAGATCGTCGATCGTCTCGACGAGAGCAACGGCCTGACCGACGCTATTGATCGTCAGGACTCGGTTGGCTCCCAGGGTATCCTGCAACGGATCATGCTGGGTGGCGGCTGAACGAACATCTAAACACATCGCCGCGTCGAGCGGCGCAATTGAGAGGAAACACAATGAAAAAACTACTTCTCGCAGCCACTATGCTGCTGCTCCCCGTGGTTGCTTTTGCTCAGGATCTGCCTCCGCTTAATCCGGATACAGATGCCAGTCGCATCAATTGGTTCGACCTCCAGAAGCTCGGCCCAGTGCCGGACGCAAAAGGTCAGCATTACGGGGTCGTTCTAAAGACGCTCACAAACCCCTACTGGCGCCAACTCGCAGAGGGCTATCGCGCGGGTGCCAAGCAAGACGGCAGCCGCGTGACGGTGCAGGCTGCCCAGGGCGAGAGCGATCAGATCGGTCAGCTCTCGATCATGGAGAATATGATCGACGGCGGATACAAGGGGCTGCTGATCTCACCGCAGACAGACGCCAATCTTCAACCGGCCATCGACGAGGCGACGAAGGCGGGTGTCGCCGTGGTGGACGTCGATGACGCGGTGGTGTCTTCGATCGGCCACTTCGTCGGCAATGTTCAGCGTGACAATGGCGTCCGCGCGGCGAAATGGATGATTGCCCATCATCCTGAGGGCGGTAAGGTCGCTGTGGTCGAAGGCCAGGCCGGCGTTTTTGCTGCTATCCAGCGCACCGCCGGTTTCAGCGACACCATCAAGAGCGCCAAAGGCTTTACCTTGGTCGCCAGCGTTCCCGGCAACTGGGACCGCCAGCAGTCCTATGATGCCGCGACAACCATCTTGCAGCAGCATCCGGACCTCATCGGCATCTATTGTAACAATGACACCATGGCCCTTGGTGTGGTGGAAGCGGTGAAAGCCGCCAATCTGCTTGGTAAGGTGAGGGTCATCGGCACGGACGGCACGAGCGACGCCTATACCTCGATCAAGGCAGGCGAGTTGACCGGCACAGTGGATAGCTTCCCCAAGCTCACGGGCGTTATCGCGCTTGAGGTCATTGAACGCCTCGTCGCTGGGCAGACGGTGCCGCGCGTGGTCGCCACACCGCAGGCCTTGGTGACGCAGGAAAACATGGCTCGCTACACCGGGGATCTTGCGTCTCAGGAAGCGGCTCTGAAGCAAGACGCGACCAGCCAGCAGTGAATACGATGCCGGACAGGCCGCGGCTCGCTCTGCAGGACATCAGCAAAACCTACGGGGCGTTTGCGGCTTTGTCCGGCGTGTCAATGACGGTCGGTGCCGGTGAGGTGCATGCCCTGCTGGGGGAGAACGGCGCCGGTAAATCGACGCTGCTGAAGATTCTGGCAGGCATCCTGGCGCCCAGCGCGGGTACGATCTCGGTCGATGGAACGGCTCTCGTCGGGCATTCGATGGCGAATGCCCGACGTTCCGGGATCGCCATGATCCATCAGGAGTTGCAGCAGGTACCTGAACTGACCGTCGCCCAAAATATGTTTCTTGGTCGGCCCATCACGCGGTCGGGGATTGCGCTGGCGCGGGAGAAAATGCGTCGGCGGGCGGCGGAAAGTCTCTCTCGGCTCGATAACGCCATCGACCCGGATGCCAAGATCTCGACGCTGCGCGTTGCGCAAAGGCAGATCGTCGAAATTGCGCGCGCCCTGCTTTTCGAAGCGCGCATCATCGCGATGGATGAGCCGACCTCAAGCCTCATGCCTGCGGAGGTGGAGAAGCTGGGTGAGATCATCCGACAACTCGCCGCGTCCGGCGTCGCGGTGATCTACGTCTCTCACAAGCTCGATGAGGTTCGGCGCTTCTGCCATCGCGGCACTGTCTTGCGGGACGGCAAGCTCGTCGGCGCGCTCGATCTGGCTGAAACGACCGAGAAGCAGATCGTCTCCATGATGGTCGGGCGTGACTTGACCGTGGAAACCCACCCCACCGCGAGGACGAACGACGTCGCTTTGGAAGCGCGGGGGCTGACGTGGAAGGGCCGCGTGCGGGATGTCTCTTTCACGCTCCACAAAGGGGAGATCCTCGGCTTCGCCGGGCTGATGGGTGCCGGACGCACGGAGGTCCTGCATCTGCTCGCGGGATTGCAAAAGCCGCAGGCTGGAGAGATCCTGGTGGACGGGCGCGCGGTTCGCTTTCGCTCCGTGCGCGATGCCGTTCGTTGTGGCATCGGACTGCTACCGGAGGAGCGCAAGAAGGAAGGTATCATACCGCTTCGTTCCGCATTGGCGAATGTCGGCATCACCTCTCTGCCGAGCTACAGCCCGTCGGGGCTCATCAGTGGCGGCCGTTTACGCCGCGACGTCATTTCCATCTTCCGGTCGTTGCAACTGCGCCCCTTTGAGCCGGACAAGCCGGTGCGGCTTTTTAGCGGTGGCAACCAGCAGAAGGTCGTCATCGCGCGGTGGCTGCTCGCCGGAGTGCAGGTGCTCCTGCTCGATGAGCCGACCCGAGGCGTCGATGTTGGCGCCAAGGGAGAAATCTACCGCGTCATTCGTGATCTTGCATCGGATGGTCATGCGATCATCGTGGTCTCATCGGAACTGCCGGAAATTCTTCATATCAGCGACCGTGTGCTGGTCATGCGCAACGGGCGTGCCGTGGCGGATCTCGATCGCGAGGCGATGAGTGAGGAAACCATCATGCAATACGCGGCGCGCGACGCCCGTGTTGAGGAGACTGTCTAAATGGCGAACCAAGCAACACGGTCCGTGTCGGAACCGAAGCGTCATCGCGTGGTCGTGTTTAATCTACGTGACGCGGGAACGCTGTTCGGCCTCGTGGCGATCGCTGTGGTCTTTTCGATACTGGCACCCGACTTTCTGATGCCGCACAACCTGATCAACATCTTGCAGCAGTCGAGCATCAACGCCTGCGTCGCCATCGGCATGACGCTCGTCATCATCTCGGGTGGCATCGATCTTTCCGTGGGGCCCACAGCGGCGCTCTCAGCCGTGCTGACAGCGATGCTGCTGACAGCAGGTGTCCCGCTGCCGATCAGCTTGCTTGCCGGGCTCTGCGTCGGCCTTTTCTGTGGCTTCGTGAATGGCGCGCTGATCGCCTTCGCAGGCCTGCAACCCTTCATCGTCACACTCGGAACGCTGAGCCTCTATCGGGCACTCGCACTCATCTTCACAGGCGGAAACCCGATCCTCGGGCTCCCGAACGGATTCCGTCATGTACTTAACTCGGACATTGGAATCGTGCCAGTTCCAGTCATCATCGTGGCGGTGCTCGCCGTCATCGGCTGGCTGATCCTGCGCAAGGCACCGCTGGGTGAATACATTCTGGCGGTCGGTGGCAACGAGGAGGCGGCCCGCGTCGCCGGCGTGCCCATCGCCCGCACCAAGATCATCACCTACATGCTCTCAGGCGCGCTGGCCTTCATCGCCGGTATCATCCTCATCGGCCGGCTCGGCGCCGCTGAGCCCGTGCTCGGCAACCTTTGGGAGCTCGATGCCATCGCAGCCTCCGCCATCGGCGGGGCCTCGCTGATGGGTGGCAAAGGGAGTATCGTCGGCACCCTGCTTGGGGCGCTGGTGCTCGGGGCGATGCGAAACGGGCTCACCCTGATGGACGTCCAGGCCTTCTATCAACTTCTGGCGACAGGCATCATCATCATTGCCGCCATGTTGGTTGATCGCTTCACCCGGGGGCGCGTGTGAGCGAGACGCCGGCCGAACACTCCACGGTTGGTGCCCGGCTTCGTTTGATGCGACCCATGCTGACCCCATTGGAATGCCGTATTCTGGATATCGCCTTCGAGGAGAGCTTCGATGGCACGACGGCGCTGAGCCATATTGCGGATCAGGCCGGCGTCTCGGAAGCCATGGTGGTCAAGACCGCCAAAAAGCTCGGCTTCGCAGGTTTCCGGGATTTGAGGGAGCAGGTCAGCGCCTATAATGCGCAGCCGAGCGCGGCCCTTCACAAGGAAATCTCGCCCGAGGATACGCAGGCAGATATTATACGCAAGGTCTTCAACACCGCCACTCAGGCGTTGCAGGAAACGCTGGCGATCATCGACATGGACGTCTTCGCAAAGGTCGTCGACAGCATTTTCCACGCGCCACGCCGTGATCTCTATGGCATCGGTGGTTCGGCGCAAATCGCCCGGGACGTTGCGCATAAGTTCTTGCGCATAGGTTTGCGCAGCATGGTCCATGACGACGCGCATATGATGTTGATGTCCGCATCGGTGCTGGAACCAGGCGATGTCGTCATGGCGTTTTCACATTCGGGCCGCACCACAACGGTGATCGACGGCGTGAAGGAGGCAAAGCGTCGGGGCGCCACCACCATAGCCATTTCGAACTACACGCATTCACCCCTGGTTGACTCCGTCGACCTCGTCTTGTGTTCAACGGCGCGCGGCTCTCCCTTGCTGGGAGAGAATGCCGCGGCGCGTGTCGCGCAATTGACGATCATGGACGCCGTGTTCGCGGCTATTGCGGCCAAGGATTACGATAACGCCGAGCGCAATCTCGAACGTACATCAGCGGCAGTTGCTGCCAAACGTGAACGGTAAGACTCATGGGCACCGAAGTACTTGTCGTCGGCAGTCTGCACTTTGACATCCTCGTCACCAGCGAGCGGCTGCCGCGTATCGGTGAGACATTTGCCGGAAATGCCTGGATGACTAAATGCGGCGGCAAGGGTGGCAACCAGGCCATTGAAGCGGCGCGACACGGCGCCGCCACTGCCATGGTGGGTTGCATCGGCAATGATGAATTTGGCCGCCCTCTGTTGGACAATCTCAAAGCCTCACGCGTCGACACAAGTTTTGTGCGACGTATGGATGCAGGCTCGGGAATGAGCGTCGCGATCAGCGATGCCGAGGGTGATTACGGCGCCGTCATCGTCACCGGCAGCAATGCACTGGTCGGGAAGGAAGAGATTGCCGGAGCAACCGACTCACTTTCTGCGCAGAGCATCCTGGTGCTGCAGAACGAGGTGCCCGAGCATGCTAACATTGTGGCCGCTCGTGCGGCCCGGAGCCGTGGTGCTCGGGTCGTCATCAATGCTGCGCCGGCTCGGGCCATGTCTGCCGGCCTACTCGAGCTTATCGACATATTGATCGTCAACGCTGTGGAGGCGGAGATGCTTGGCGGCGGCAAGGTTGAGGATATTGCCTCTGCGGCTCTGGCGGCCAAGCTGCTTACCGCCACTGTCCCGGTCGTTATTGTCACCGCCGGTCGCCACGGTCTCGCCTTCTGTTCAACCGATGGCGCAGCGACTATTGCAGCGCATAAAGTCGACCTCGTAAGCACGCATGGCGCAGGCGATGCCTTCGTAGGCGCCCTCGCGGCGCAGCTGGCTCGTGGTGCGTCGCTGGCACAAGCGGCCGTCTATGGTAACGCCGCTGCCGCGGTTCTGGTCGCCACGCTCGAAGGAGAGCGCCGTGACCTTTCCCATCGAGAGACCGAGGCTCTACTGCGGCCCGCTTAAGTCCGCTCAGAACTCTGCCGAACTCAATCAGTCAACATGCTCGATACCGGGCTCTGGTCCGAATCGCCGGGATGCAGGTAGTCCTTGTTGGAGCCGGCGTTGTCCTACAAGCCCTCGACATCTAGTAGGCGGAGACCCTGTGCTCCATTGTCATCAACCCGTCTACCGGAACTCCTTAAGGACGCGGTTCAAGTGGACTGGTGTCAGGCCCAACGTATCAGCCAGCTCGATCATAGCAGACTCCTTGAGTATCGCGCGATGAGCCCTTTAGCTCAGACTCTGAGAAATACTCCCAATCGTGGGGCGGCCGAGCAGAAATCCTTGGGCTTCGTCGCAACCCTCGAAGCGTAACAGAGACAGCTGAGCTTCCGTTTCAACCCCTTCCGCGAGTACCGGCATCGAGAGAGCATGGCCGAGCGCGAGGATGGCCCGAACGACCGCCTTCGCCTGAAGACTATTTGGCAACTCCAGCATAAAAATGCGGTCGAGCTTGATTTTGTCGAAGGGAAAAGATTTCAAGGTATCCAAGGAGGAGTAACCGGTGCCAAAGTCATCGAGAGCAATCGTCACACCAAGCCTCTTGACCTTCCATAAGATTTCCAAACTCCGGAGTTTGTCAGCAATGATCGTTGACTCAGTGATCTCTAATTCAAGCCGACCGGCCGGCAGCCCGGTCTCCATCAAAATATCCTTTATCAGTGGCGGTAAGCCGTCTTGCAGCTGGAGAGGGGATATGTTGACCGCAACCTTCAGCGCTGCCGGCCAGCCAGTTGCATCCGTGCAAGCCTGCCGCAAAACCCACTGACCAATGGGTATGATAGCACCGCATTCCTCGGCGATCGGAATGAAATCATCGGGCGCGATCAATCCTCGCTCGGGATGTTGCCAACGCAGTAAAGCCTCGCACCCGACCGCCTCACCGGTCGGGATTGATTTCTGGACCTGATATGCAATCACAAAATCCTGCCGCTCGATGGCCTTCCACAGATCGCTTGCCATGGCCCGCTTGGAACGAACTACTTCCTCCATCTGGGCTTCATAGAAACAGACGGATCGCCCGAAGTCTGCTTTGGCGCGATACATGGCCAAGTCCGAATTCTTTACAAGCTGTTCCGACGAGTCCGCATCAGTAGGGAATATGGCAACACCAAAGCTTGCTCCCACGCTAATACTGAGGTCTTCTACGACAAGCGGAGAAAGGAGGCAGGCTTCCAAACGCCTAACAAAATCATGGAGCGATGACGGGTCGTTAAAGCGGACTACTGCAGCGAATTCATCCCCGCCAATCCGGGCAACGAATTCATTTTCCTGCAGAAGGCCTTGCATCCGGGTGGCAAGAGTTGTCAGCACCGTATCGCCCATGGCGTGGCCTTGAAGATCGTTAATATCTTTAAAACGATCTAGGATCAGGACCTATTAAATTGCTTGCAGAGGAAGCAATCGGTTGATTCAATGGTTGCATCGGGAGGTGCCGCCATGAGTGATCTGATCTGGTTGTCCGAGGCGCAGATGCGTCGGATAGAGCCGCATTTTCCGCAATCGCATGGCGTGCCGCGGGTCGATGACCGACGCGTGATCAGCGGCATAGTCTTCGTGATCCGCAATGGCCTACGCTGGCGCGACGCTCCGAAGGACTACGGCCCTCACAAGACAATCTATAACCGGTTCATCCGCTGGAGCCGCCTCGGCGTCTTCAACCGCATCTTCGCGGCGCTGGCGGCCAAGGGGGGCAAGCCTGATCGGTTGATGATCGATGCCACCCATCTGAAGGCGCATCGGACGGCTGCCAGTCTTTTAAAAAAGGGCCTGTTCCCCGACGTATCGGGCGCACCAAAGGCGGCCTGAACTCAAAACTTCACGCTGTCTGCGACGGCCAAGGACGGCCGCTGGTCATGCTGCTCAGCGAAGGCCAAATGAGCGATTACAAGGGCGCGGCGCTGATGATGGACGCGCTCCCCAAGGCCAAAGTCTTATTGGGCGATAGAGGTTACGATGCCGACTGGTTCCGCCAAGCCCTGACAACACGCGGCATCACGCCGTGCATCCCGTCCAAAGCCAACCGCAAAATCCAGATCCCGCACGACCGAACCCTCTATCGCCAGCGTCATCGTATCGAGAACATGTTCGGCAGGTTCAAGGATTGGCGGCGCATCCACACTCGCTACGATCGCTGCGCCCACACCTTCATGTCGGCGATCTGCATCGCCGCCGCCGTCATCTTCTGGCTCTGATCAATGAGTCCTGAGCCTAAATCAATGCAGATGATGCCCACTTGTTGTTGACCACGATCAGCTTTCCGCAGCTCCTCTTTTAGGTACTCGTTGAAATTGAGGCGGTTTGGCAGCCCGGTCAGCCCATCGTGGTGCGCCATGTGCGCAATCTTAAGCTCCGCACGCCGTCGCTCGGTCACATCCTCGAAGGTTGTTAACCAACCACCGTCAGCCAGCCCGCGATGCATAATAGATACGGTTCTACTTGATCGGACATTTTCCAGCACCGTCCGACGTTCGCCTCGACGGATCAGATCTTGATGCCGCCTCACGATGTGCTGCGCCTCAGTCTGAGCGGAGAGCTCGTCAGGCTGAGAACTTCTAGCTACTAAAGTCGCAATCAAATCGGAAAATGGAGTTCCAGGTAATGTAGCATTTGCGCCGACGCCGAATATCTCGTTCGTCTGCTGATTGGAGATCATGAGATTTCCCGCCGCATCGAAAAGGCAGAGACCCTGCACAATATTAGCAAGAGCGAGGTTCAGCGTCCGGGTGACATTCTGAATTCGGTCTGCGTCTTCCTTCTGGCGGGTGATATCGCGAGTGATCTTGGCAAATCCGATAATATTACGGTCGTCATCGGTGATGGCGTCCATGACGACATGAGCCCAGAAGTGAGAACCATCTTTGCGGACGCGAATACCTTCGGCTTCGAAGCGACCGACCGCAGTCGCAGTGGCAAGGGCGTCGTTAGGTTTGCCGGCAAGTTGGTCCTCAGGCGTGAAGAAGCGTGAAAAATGCTGGCCTACAATCTCAGCGCTGTCATAGCCCTTAATGCGCTTGGCACCATTGTTCCAACTTGACACCAGGCCTTGTGAAGAGAGCATATAAATGGAGTATTCTATTACGCCATCAACAAGCATCTGGAATTGCTCTGCACTTAGCCCTGTGTCGTCGTTTGAATTGCCCAGACCGGGTCTATCAGCAGAGCTGCTCATTCATGCCTCCTTAGTTATTGAAATGAATTTTGAACAGCTGCCGCTCCCGCTTCCATATGTAACAGAGCCAGGCGCTCGATATTATACGCGCAGGCCTTTGTAGTTGGAATTGACATGAGCGTGAAGTTGCGATGTTGTATACGGTGTAGATGCACCGAGGCGCGGCAGCGACAAAGAGGCCTCCTGGACGCAAGATCTGCCGCACGGCTCTGGTGCAAAAATAACTTGCTATGGCACTCTGTGACGGCGGGTTGAGGCAAGGCGGAACGATGGCTGGGTTTGTGAGCTTGGACGGGCTGTTTGCGGGCCGGCATTTCGACCGCGAGATCATCATCCTGTGCGTGCGCTGGTATTTGCGCTTCAAACTCAGCTTCCGGGATTTGGCGGAGATGATGGCCGAGCGCGGCCTGCCTCTGGCCCACACGACGATCATGCGCTGGGTGCGGCATTATGCGCCCGAATTCGAGCGGCGCTGGAACCGTTTTGCCCGGGTTGTTGGGGCGTCGTGGCGGATGGATGAGACCTATATCAAGGTCCGGGGCGAATGGGTCTATCTGTACCGGGCGGTTGATCGTGAAGGCCGAACGGTGGATTTCCGGCTGAGCCGCAGGCGTGATGTGGCGGCGGCCAAGGCGTTTTTCCGCAAGGCCCTCAAGACCCAGGGGTCGGCGCCGCGCGTGATCACGTTGGATGGCTACGCTGCTTCGCATCGGGCGGTACGGGAAATGAAAGCGGCGGGCGCATTGCCTGAGGCGGTGAAACTGCGGTCATCCTAATATTTAAACAACACGATTGAACAAGACCATCGCGGCGTGAAAGCGCGCACGGGGCCGATGCTTGGCTTCAAGAGATTCAAGACCGCTGCGATCACACTCGCGGGGATTGAACTGATGCGCCGAATTTACAAACGCCAATTCGATCTTTCCCGGCTGCGGCTCCAGGGTAAAACGGCGCCCGAAATCTGGAATACCGTGTTGGCAGAATAGAGAATCGCAGCGGCCGGATCCCTCGACCTTATCACAAACTTAGTTTGCACCGGAGCCAATCAGTGCAACTTGACCGATATAGGAGCTTCAATACCGAGAATTTGCCGCTTGAATAAATGAGCCAATATGGGTAGATGGCAACCTAGAATCTTTCTGTATTAGTATGTAGGCGACTTCCTTTGTGCGGTACGCTCGAGATGTTCTGTGGATGAATGATCTACAGGTTGACGAGGTCGAACTCGCTACCGCTAAAAGTCTGTGCTCCTCAGGCTTCCTGGAGAAGTCGCGCGTCCTCGCTCTGCAAATCCTAGACCGTGCGCGCGCCCGGGACGACGCGAGAATAATCGGCGTGGCCACACAGTTCCTTGCGAACACGTGTTTTATGATGGGTCACTACGAGGCGGGGATCGGTTTTGGTCGCGAGGCCCGCACCATATTCGGGTCGCTTAATGACGTTGCCAATGAGGCGCGAACAGCATCTAGTCTCGCCTTGTTGTTTGCCGCGATTGGAGAAGAGGATGCCACAGCTGAAGCCATCAAAGCCCTGGACTTTATCGAAAACGGTGGCGATTCGGCTGACCTAGTTGAGGCGCTCGACAATACGGCGGTCGTTTTATGGTTGTTACACGAACCTGCGCAAGCTCTGCCGTTCGCGGAGCGCGCCTTTGCTCTCAATGACTTGAACGCTACGCGAGCTAAACGCCCCCTCATTAATCTCGCCGGCATTCGAGTCGAACTCGCCAAGGGTCCCAGCTCCGACTCTGGTAAGTTGGCTAACGTTGTCGCTGACGCCGTGGCCCTAACAAGAGTGGCGCTTGACCTGGCACGTACCGATGGTGACGGTTGGATCGAGCGCTTAGCACTGTGCAACATCGCCGAGTATTACCTCCATTTGCCAGATCCGAGCGCCGCGGAAGACGCACTGTCAAGTGTCCCGTATTGCGCTGGTGAGGCAACTGACCGGTGCATGGTCCATTATCTACACATGGTTGGACGGGCGCGGATCATTCAGAACCGCCCGAGTGATGCAATTCAAGCCTTAGTCTCTTGTCTAGATCTCGCTGTGAAATCGTACGATTTTGAGACGGCTGCGCCCTGTTATAAGGACCTCTCCGATCTTTATGCAACTCTTGGAGAGTTTGAAAAGGCTCTCATCAACTACAAGGCCTTTCATGACCTGTATGTCAGTCAGGCGACATACGACACGCAACGACGTGCTCGTATTTATACCCTCGAGTGGGAAATCAAGAAATTACGCGATTCGGCGGCGGCTGCCCTGCAGCGAGCTGAAGAGCTGACGGCCAAGAACCGTCTTTTGATACAGGAGTCCGATCGCCTGCGCCGCGCCAATATGGAGGATCCGCTCACCGGCTTGCAAAATCGCCGACGGCTAGACCTTACGTTTATTGATCTTCTCTCTAGCAATGTGCCGTTCGCGATCGCGATGATCGATATTGATCATTTCAAGCAGGTAAACGACAGTTCTTCGCATCAAGTTGGGGATGCGGTTCTGTGCATGGTCGCCGACTTGCTTCGTCAAAGCGCGCGGGCTGATGACGTGATCGCCCGTTTTGGAGGAGATGAATTCACTTTTCTGCTCCGCAACGTAGACATAGAGACGGCGGCACATATTTGTGAGCATCTTGGCGCAAGCGCGTACGAGAATGATTGGTCGACCCTTGGCATAAAACTTTTGGTCACGCTGAGTATCGGTGTCGCAGCCTCCCACGAAGCGTCTCATTGGGAAACCGTCCTCGCGTTAGCAGATCAGCGTCTTTACCGGGCAAAACAACTTGGCAGAAATCGCGTCATCTCAAACGGATGACGTGTTGAGCCGCGGCGCGATCTAATTCAGATAGCCGCTGGCACTCGGGTTACTGGCGTGCTGTCCTGTCAACATACGGGTCTTGTGTGCGCCCGACTATGGGTACGGCTTGGAGGTTTGAACTGCTGCCGGTTTGGTGGACACCGAGATTAAGGTGTTTCGCTAGATTGGAGGATGCAAATGACGCGACGACAGTTCAGCCGGGAGTTCAAGCTGGAGGCGGTCCGGCTAGTTAATGAACGTGGGATTTCATTGGTGCAGGCCAGCCGGGACCTGGATGTGGGCGAAAGCATTCTGCGACGATGGATCAAGGAGGTTACCTCGGATCCTGGGCAGGCGTTTCCGGGCCAGGGCCAGCTCAAGCCGGAGCAGCAGGAGATAGATCGTCTGCGGCGTGAGGTCGCAAAGCTCAAGGCGGAGCGCGATATCCTAAAAAAAGCCGCGGTGGGTTCAATCGGTCGACGCAATATGGTTGAATTCATGACGGTCAGAGGGGTTCCACGATGGCGCAAATGGGCCGACCTGGATTGTCCGCCGGACAGAAGCGAGAGCTGTGGAACCGATGGAAGGCTGGTGAGTCGCTGAGCGACATCGGCCGAGCGCTTGGAAAGCATGCTGCATCGGTATTCGGGGTGGTCCTTGCCAAGGGCGGCATTGCCCCGCCATTGAGGACCAGAAGTCGCTTGGCGCTGACGGAAGGCGAACGGGAGGAGATATCGCGTGGTCTGGTGGCCGGACTGCCCTTCCGTTGCATTGCTGTCCAGCTGGGGCGGTCCCCATCCACAATCGGCCGTGAAATAGGGCGCAACGGCGGACGGAAACACTACCGTGCGACAGGGGCTGACGAGCGTGCCTGGCAAAGGGCGGTTCGTCCAAAGCTTTGTCTACTGGCGACCAATAGCCAGCTCCGGGACACAGTTGCAGAAAAACTGCTGGCGAAATGGTCACCACAGCAAATTGCTGGATGGCTGAAGGTCGAGCATGGTGATGATGAGGCGATGCAGGTGTCTCACGAGACCATCTATAAAAGCCTGTTCATCCAGGCCCGTGGCGCCCTAAAAAGGGAATTGCTTTCGAACCTGCGCAGCAGGCGCATCATGCGGCGCGCCAAGACGTCGACAACCGACGGGCAGCCGAGGGGACAGATCATCGGAGCCGTGTCGATCAAGGATCGGCCTGCTGAGATCGAAGATCGTGCGATACCTGGTCACTGGGAGGGTGATTTGGTTTCCGGCGCCAGAAATACGCACATCGCGACTTTGGTAGAACGTCAGTCCCGCTTCGTGATGCTTGTTCATGTCGGTGGTAAGGACACCGAAAATGTAGTCGACGCTTTGATCCGTCAGGTCGCAGAGCTGCCTGTCGGGCTTATGTCATCGTTGACGTGGGACCGCGGCATGGAACTCGCACAGCACAAGCGCTTTACGGTCGCGCATGACGTGGATGTCTATTTCTGCGATCCACAAAGCCCGTGGCAGCGCGGGAGCAACGAGAATACGAACGGCCTTCTGCGTCAATATCTACCTAGAGGGTCCGATCTATCAGCCCAGAGCCAGGACGATCTCAATACCATCGCGCTAAGCCTGAACGCTCGGCCCAGAAAGACTCTTGGCTACCGAACGCCCGGTGATATGTTCGCCCAGGTTATTGCGTCGACCGGTTGAACCCACCGCGGCATACTTCGCGAAGGAGTCGATATGAAATTCGGCTTCGTGGCGAAGCATCGAGGGATTTGGCCGGTGCGGTGGCTTTGCGAGGCGCTCGGTGTCTCACGCAGTGGATTCCACGCCTGGCTCACCCGATCGCCCAGCGCTCGGGCACGCAGCGACGAAATTCTCGGCGCGCACGTCAAGGCCAGCTTCGTCGGCAGCGACCGGACCTATGGCGCCCGGCGCGTCTGGCATGACGTCCTGGCCGAGGGTGACGTGTGTGGCTTGCACCGCATTGAGCGGCTCATGCGCGAGCAAGCCTTACGGGCCCGACCGCGCCGCAGAGGCCTGCCATCCGACAAGGGCGAGCGGAACGAGGCGGCTGCCAACGTGCTGGACCGCCAATTCGTAGCTACAGCACCGAACCAGAAGTGGATCGCCGACTTCACCTATCTTTGGACGGCAGAAGGTTGGCTCTACGTGGCTGCCGTCATTGACCTTTTCTCGCGTCGTGTCGTGGGCTGGTCGATGAGCGTCACGATGACAGCTCAGTTGGTGGCCGACGCGTTAATGATGGCGATCTGGCGCCGCGGCAAACCAGATGCGTTGCTGCATCATTCGGACCAGGGAAGCCAGTACAGCAGTGAACAGTTCCAGAAGCTCTTGGCAGATCATAACGTTAGTTGCAGCATGAGTCGGTCAGGGAATGTCTGGGACAATGCGGCGATGGAGAGCTTCTTCTCCTCGCTGAAAACTGAGCGAACAGCCCGCAAGGTATATCGCACGAGGGACCAGGCTCGAGCCGACGTATTCGACTACATCGAACGGTTCAATAATTTACGCCGACGCCACTCGACCATCGGCTATCTCAGCCCTATGGAATTCGAGCGGAACAAAGCGTCAGGCTAAGGTGCGTGTCCACTAAACCGGCAGCAGCTCAGTCACCGGCAAGATGACGCTGGTCCGCCATCTGGCGGCCTTAAGACCAGGCCCGGTAACCTCGACAATGGCCTCAGCTAAGACCAGTCTACGCGCGATTGCCCGACGCTGGCTGGCGCAGACGCGGAGATCCAGGGAGCACGACGCTCAGCTCAATACACTGACGGCCGCCAGCGCTCCCGAGCTGCTCAAAGCGTATGGGATGGCGACAGGGACAGCGGCCGAGATGCTGCTGCTGGTCGGCGATAACCCCGACCGCATTCGTTCGGAAGCTGCATTTGCCAAGATGTGCGGCGCCTGTCCGATCCCGGCCTCCAGCGGCAAGACCAACCGACACCGCCTCAACCGTGGCGGCAATCGGCAAGCTAATGCTGCGCTGTACCGCGTCGTCATCGTCCGCATGCGCGGACACCAGCCGACACTGGATTATGTCCACCGACGCACTGCCGAGGGCAAGGGCAATTCAGAGATCATCCAGTGCCTCAAACGCTACGTTGCCCGCGAGATCTTCGGCTATCTCTGCAGCCCACCAAAATCCACGAAAGCGTCAATCAGTGCAACTTGACCGATATAGGAGCTTCAATACCCCAGGTAGGCATCGCCATGCTCGGGTCGATGACGCTGCGGCGTGCGATGGACACCGCGAGAATCGTGAGGCCGAGCGAAGCGGTGACGGCCATGAACTCAGCCAGCCCAGGGGGGGACAGATCCGCAATGCGCAGCCAGGAATCGGTCGGGTCGAGATGCGAGAAACCTTCATAGGCAACATCCTCCAGCGTCTCCGCCGATGCCTCGGCCGGTTGATCCTGCACAGACGTGCCGTCGGCCAGACTGTTGGGATATTGGCTGATCGCGGCTGCGATCGGCCAATATCTGCGTCCAGTTCGGTCGCGTCGGCATGACGGTTAGCCCAGCTTCGGCAGCTTGCCGCCCAGCTCATCCTCAATATGCACCCGTATAATTTCATCGAACTCAGTCTCGGCGACGAAGCCCAGCGCCTCGGCACGCTGGGTGTCGAAGCCCCGCGCCCAGCCGCTGACAATATGCGCAATCACAGGATCGGGTTCACGCTCAATGAGAGCGGCAACCTTGGATCCCGCAACGCGCTCCAGCGCGGCGATCTGACCGCCCACGGTGATAGCGAGGCCCGGCATGGTCATGGCACGACGGTTCTTCAGCGGCGCGAGGTCGAGTGCCGCGGCATGGAGCAGGAACTCCACCGTGGCGCGCGGGCTCGCCATCCAGTGTTGCACGTCGTCGCTCACCGGCAGGATCGCCGGCAGACCGGCCAGCGGCTCACGGATGATGCCGGAGAAAAACCCCGAGGCGGCACGATTGGGCTTGCCGGGCCGCACGCAAACGGTCGGCAGGCGGATCGCAATGCCGTCGAAGAAACCCCGCCGCGAATAGTCGGACAGCAGCAGTTCGCAGATCGCCTTCTGGGCACCGTAGCTGGTCTCGGGCGTCAGGAGATACTCGTCGCCAATGGCTTCCGGCATATCACCGCCGAATACGGCGATGGAGGATGCAAAGACAACGCGCGGCGTCCAGTCCGAACCTTGGCGGCCAAGCCGGATACCCTCGAACAATGCACGCGTGCCATCAAGATTGACGCTGTAGCCCTTCTCGAAATCCGCCTCTGCCTCACCCGAGACGATGGCGGCGAGATGATAGATCAGGTCCGGCTTCGCTTCGAGCAGTGCCGCCGCCGTTCCGGGCGTGGTGAGATCTACCATCACGCAGTCCATCGGGCCGGTAAAGCCGGATAGTGGCTGCGGGGCAACGACGTCCGCGAGGGTGAAGCGCGCGATGGGCTTGCCCCCGATGGCACCGTCGGCTGCAAGGCGATTGCCGAGCTTGCGGCCAACCATGCCCGCCGCCCCGATGATCAGAATATGCATAAGGCAAGGTCCCGTTGAGGTGTTTCGTTCAAATCTTTTTTGTCGCCGTCCGGCGGGACGCCTGCGTTGTACGGTGCACCCGCGTCAGATGCGCGGACATGGCGATCGCCGCCCCGTCCGCGTCCGCCCTGCCGATCGCCGTCAGAATGATCTCGTGGTCGCGCAAGCTTTTTTCGACGGCGTTCGGCACCAGCAGGGCGCGCCTTCGCATATCCAGTGCATAACCGTAGATATCGGTCAGGAAGGCAGTCAGAAGCCGGTTGTTGCTGGCTTCATAGATCGTGGTGTGAAACTCCATGTCGGAAATCTGAAACGACACCGGGTCATTCAGCATACCCGTTTGCTGATGCACGAGATGACGCAACCGCCCCAACGCTGAGGGCGTGATGGACAAGGCCGCCGTCCGCACGCCGGCCACTTCGACCAGGCATCGGGCGTTGTGAACTTCCAGCGCCGTATAGCGCTGAACATCGTCCTGCCGCTGCGGCTTGGTCGCCCAGCGCGCCATATCCACGACACGGCTGCGGGATCCATGCGCGATTTCGACCATGCCAAGCGCCGCAAGATACTGGAGCGCACCGCGAATGGTCTCGCGGCTCACGTCGAGAGTCACGGCGAGATCGCGTTCGCTGGGCAGCTCGTCATCCGGACGCAGGAGGCCGGACACGATCATGGCGGTGATCTTGTCGGCGATCTGCTCGCGCATAGTGCGCTTGGAAAGCCCCGCCTTCACCTCAGAGAGCGGCCGCGCCGCCGTCATGGCGGATCACGCCACGTCATCTCGTTCGCCGTCCACTCAAGAGCCGCTCCAACAACACTGCCGTGATGATGATGATCCCAATCGCCGTGCCTTGCCAGAAAGGCGACACGCCCAAGAGGTTCAATCCGTTTCGGATCATGACCATGATGAACACGCCGAGCAAGGTGCCGATGACCGAACCGCGACCGCCATAGAGGCTGGCACCACCGATGACGACAGCTGCGATCGAATCCAGTTCCATGAGGTTCCCGGCCAAGGGATCGACCGACAAGAGCTGGCCCGTCGTCATGATAATAGAGAGGGCGGCAAGGCAGCCGGAAGTGACGTAGGGCAGGATCGAATAGAACCGGATGTTCAGGCCCGCCGCGCGCGCCGCTTCCCGGTTCGAACCCAGCGCGTAGATGGTTCGGCCGCCCTTCGTATAGGACAGATACAGCCAGGCCAGCAGATAGGCGCCCAGCAGAACGAGGACATTCGCGCGAATGCCGAGGATCGTGGTGTATTCAAGATCATTCAAGGCGAAGGGAATATTGGTAATCGCCTGCGCGCCCGAGATGATATAGGCGAGACTACGACCGATGGCCATCATGCCGAGGGTGACGACAAAGGACGCGAGGCCGAATTCCGAAATCAGAATCCCGGAAATTAGCCCCGCCGTAGAACCCGCCAGCAGGGCCGCGACGGCCGCGCCGCCAAGCCCCAGCGTTGGGATGGTCACGCCGAAGATGATGCCGGATACGCCGGCGACAGAACCCACCGAAAGATCGATCCCGCCTGTCAGAATGACGAAGGTCATGCCGATGGAAACGATGCCGACGACGATGGACTGATCGAGAAGATTAAGCAGGTTCTTGACGGTCAGAAAGTAGGGCGAGGCGATCGACAGCACCACGGCGATCAGGATCGCGAGCGCCAGCATCCTGAGTTCCAGTCGGCCAAGAACAAACCGCCCGACGCCGCCGGCCGTCATCGCTTTGCGCGTCGGCGTCGCTTGCCTGGTCATGCTCATACACGCTCTCCAAGCTCTTCGGTCACCGCATCGGCGGCGTCGCCGGCGAGTGCCGCGTGAATCCGGCGACGCACGTCACCCTCATCCAGCGTGCCGGTGGTGTCAGGCAGAACCAGAACGATCATGCCATTGTCATGGCCACGTTCGTTCTTGAGTATCGTCACCAGCAGCCCTCGGTCTCCGCCGGCCGCAAGCGCGGCACCGATGGGCAGATCATCCATCGCCGTAACTTGCCCGGCCTTCAGCCAGGGCAAGGCCGTGCCGGCGGTCGCCAGGAAGGCTAGTCGGTCACTATCCGCAATGCCCCAGAAGGCGGTCCCGCCGTAATCGGATGCAAGGCCGGTCAGAAGATGCTGCACCCGCGCCATGGAGCTTCGGGGTGCGGCCAGCAGCGTCAATGTCTCTTCAACCAGGGAAGCCGCCGGCACGTCGGCCGTCGACCGGCCATCGCTGATCACCACGACGCGTTCGCAAAGGCCGAGCAGTTCCTCGAAATCCGAGGAGACCACGAGGACGGCGACGCCCTCATCGGCAATCTTGTGCAGCAGTTTGTAGATCGAGGCGCGGGTCGCAATGTCCACGCCCCGCGTGGGCTCGTCCAGCATCAGGACCTTCGGCTGAAGCAAGAGCCAACGGGCGATAATAATCTTTTGCTGCATCCCACCGGAAAGATTGAGCAGACTATCATCGTCCAGACGCGACAGCGGCAGATCGAGAAGGCCGAGCAGGTGCTCCACCTGCGCACGGCGACGGCCATAGCCGCAGAAGAAGCCACGCGACGCCGCAAGGTGACCGAGCAACAGATTCTCGCGCACCGTCATGTCAGGCGCGATGGCCTGATGGCGCCGATCCTCCGGCACCAGGGCGACGCCCGCGCGGATCGCCTGGGCGGGTTTGCGTGGCGCAAAGGCTGCGCCGTCCAACAGCATCGTGCCGCTGCGCCGATGGCGCAGGCCGAAGATGCCTTCCACCGCTTCCGACCGTCCGGCGCCGACAAGACCCGCGAGGCCAAGAATTTCGCCGGCATGCAGATCGAAGGAGATATCCTTGACGAGGGGATCAACCCTGAGGTTGCGCACGGAAAGGCGGCATTCGCGCGCCCCATGCGTCGCGGCAAGGCGGCTCGCATAGACCTTGCCCAATTCCTGGCCGACCATCAGGCGAATGAGATCAGCTTGCGTCAGGGACGCAGTCGCCACCGATTCCGCAACCGAGCGGCCTTCCCGCAGCACCGTCACACGGTCGGTGATGCGGAAGACCTCCTCCAGGCGATGCGACACGAAGCCGACCGCGCAATCGCCGGCGCGCAACGTATCGATGAGGCTGAACAGCCGATCGACCTCGCTCGGGCTGAGGGAGGATGTCGGCTCATCAAAGATGATGACCTTGGCCGAAACCGCCAGCGCCTTCGCGATCTCGACCAATTGCCTCTGCGCGATGGACAGGCTGTCCACCTTGGCATCGAGATGCAGGGAGTTCTGTTGGCCCAGGGTCTTCAGGATCGCCATTCCGCGTTCGCGCATCGCGGCGAAGGAAAGCCGCCCGGGCGCGCCCATATCGGCGAGGAAAATGTTTTCCATGACCGACAGATCGGCGGCCAGCGTGGTTTCCTGGGTGACCAGGAAAATCCCCGCATCCAGGCCGTCTCTGGGGTTACGCAAGGCGAGCGGTTTGGCGTCAAGGGTGATCTCCGCCTTGTCCGGCCGCGTGTGGCCGGCAATGACGCGGGACAAGGTGGACTTGCCGGCGCCATTGGCACCGAGCAGGCCGTGCACCTCACCCCGCGCGAAAGCGATATTGGCGCCGTTGAGCGCCCGCGCGGCGCCGAAGGATTTTTCGGCGCCCGTGACGATCAAGGCGGGTCGCGGCGAAACCGCCGCAACCGCCCCGCCCGCCCTGGCTTGCGCCGACACCGAAGCCCCCGTCAGCCGTCGCCGAGGGCGAACACGGTCTTGTTCGCGACCGGCAACAGGCTTTCGATATTCTCATGCGTCGCGATCATGATCGGCACGAGGATTTCCTTCTGCGGCGTGCCGCCCTTGAGTGCCGAGACCAGAGAATCCGCCGCCTGGCTGCCCATAAGGTAAGGCTGCTGCATGCCGACGACGACGAGCTGGCCGCTTTTCAGCAACTCGACGAATTCGGGAATGCCGTCGAACCCCGCCACGAGCACGTCGTTCTGGCGATTGGCAGCTTTCAGTGCCTGGAGCGCACCGAGTGTCGGCTGATCGACTTCTACGAAAAGCCCGCGCAGATCGGGTGTCGCCGTCAGCATGTCCTGCACGAACTTGTAGGTTTCGTCGGTGGTGTAAGACTGCATCTGCTTCAACGCCGCCTCATTGACGAGCCCCGCCGCCTTCATGGCATCGCGGAATCCTGCCGTGCGGTCCTGTCCGTTCTTGCGCGCGAGCGAAATAGTGCAGAGGCCGAAGGCGTCTTTCTGCCAGCCCTTGGCGATCATCGCTTTGGCAAGCTCTTGCCCAACGCCATAGGCGCCCTTGTAGTTATCGGACTTGATGAGGGTGACATAGTCGCCGCCGTTGGTGCCGATGTCGCAGATCACCACCGGCACGCCGTTGCGCTTGGCGAGGGCGAGCACGCTGGGCGCCGTAGAACTGTCCGTGGGGGAAATGACGATGCCCGCGACGTCGCGTGCGATGGCATCCTGTGCGTTCTGCAACTGCGTTTGAGCGCTGTTGTGAGAATCGAGAATTTTATAATTATAGCCCGCGGCTTTAATATGCGGGGCAATGCCCTTGCCGACCGCGCGCCAGAACGGCAGATCAAGCCCTGGGGTCAGATAGACGACCTCCTTGGCGGCGGCCGAGGCCCGTTTTATGCCAAGGATCCCGGCGGCGGCCGCGGTCGCACCAGCCGCGAGAAGCGTGCGTCGTTCCATTCGGTTTCCCCTTGGCTGAACGCCTTGAGGCGTCCAATATTGTTGGTGGTTCGGCCACCATACCACTTCGATTGAACTCGTCAAGAGGCCCAGTTGTATAACGGATGATGACTCTTAACACGCGATAATATTCCTTCCCGCGTATTGATTTGAGAGGTGGTTTCCGTCAGACTATCGCCATGAAACGATCCGCCGCTTTGTCATCGCCATCGAGCGTTTCCGCGGTGTTGCGAGCCGAGGGCGCCGAGACCCCACTGACCTTGAGAGCAGCGCGATCTCTGGCGCGCTCACAGGCGTATCAGTCCGCCGCCGATGCCCCGGCAACGCTGCGCGCCTACAAAGCCGATCTGGCTAACTTCAAGGCATGGTGCGTAGAGCGCAAGCTCGATCCCATGCCATCCACGGCCGAGGTCGTCGGCGCCTACCTGGCGGACGCCGGGCGCGGCTATGCGCTGTCCACGCTAAGACGGCGGGTCGCCGCCATTGCCCGAGCCCATCGCATCGCCAAGCAGCCGCTCGACACGCGCCACCCTGCGATCCGTGAGACCTTACGCGGCATTGCCCGCACCCATGGTGAGCCCCCTCGCCGCTCCGCCGCCATCACTACGGCGGAGATCAAGCGTCTGCTCCGTGTCTGCAGCGACGATATGGCGGGCACCCGGGATCAGGCCCTCTTCCTCGTCTGTTTCGCCGGCGCCTTGCGCCGCTCTGAGCTCGTCGGCCTCGATGTCGAGCATATCAACCGGACCGACGATGGCCTGCGCCTGCTGATCACGCGTTCCAAGACCGACAAGGAGGGCGCCGGGGCCGAGATTGGGCTATCGCGCGGTCGTGCCATGGCCACCTGTCCCGTGACAGCGCTGGAGCGCTGGCTTGAGCAGGCCGAGATCACTGCCGGTCCGATTTTTCGAAAGGTCGATCGTTGGGGGAAGGTCCATAGCGGTCGGCTCGATCCCGATGCCGTGCGCCAGATTCTCAAAAAACGTGCCCTGGAGGCGAAGATCACGGGAACGATCTGGGAGCCAATCACGCCCCACGGTATGCGGGCCGGGTTTGTGACGACCGCCTACAAGAACGGCGTTCCCGACGAGGAAATCATGGGCCACACGCGTCATCGAAGTCTGACGACGATGAGAGGCTATATTCGACGATCCAAGCTCAACACCTCGAGCCCTGCGGGTAAGTTGGGCTTATGACAGTAGCTGTTGCATTGCTGATGAAATGGCGGACCTTCGGGCTCTCCATTCTCGCCCGTAGCCTGCAGGCTTCCGGGATGCCGCCGGCTCATCAACCGTTTGTAGGAACGCGTTATGCCCGTCTCTGACGTCCTCGTCGCCGCCTTTTTTGCTTAGCCAAATCGCTATAGTCGCTGAGACTTCAAATTCTATGCATCATTCTCAGGCTTTTTTCGATCCTAGTGCCTCGATCTTAGGCACTGCGCCTATGGGCGAGCAATATCGCTAGTAATCGCGTGTTGCGAAACGTCATGACGTTCGTATGATTGATCCATGTCGTGGAACAGCGCCTCCCTGATCGACAGCCCTTTGCCGCTGTGGTCGCAAATCGCCGACCGTCTGCGGGCGGCTCTTGAGCGTGGCGAGTTCATTCCCGGCGACCGGCTGCCTTCCGAGGCGGACCTGAATGAGGCCTTTGGCGTCAGCCGCAGCACCGCGCGCGCCGCGCTCGACAAGTTGGAGAGCGAAGGTCGGATCACCCGCCGCTCCGGCATAGGCTCCATCGTTCTGCCACCCCAGGTCGATCAACCGGTCAATCTGCTGGCAAGCTTCGCGGAGGATATGCGCGCACGCGGCTTCATGCCGAGTTACCGGACACGGTCAGTCGAGATTACGATCGCGACGGCGGAGGTCGCTGAAGCCCTCGGTCTCGAAACCGGCACCCCTCTGGGCATGATCGATCGCCTGCTGCTGGCCAACAGCGTCGTCATCGGCCTCAGCCATTCCTGGCTGTCGCCTGCCATTGCCAACGTGTCGAATCTGCCAACCCGCGCGGAACTGGACTCAGGGTCGCTGTATCGATGGATCGAGCAGCGGAGCGGCCGCCGCATCGCCGGCGGTTCAGAGTTTATCCAGGCGGTGAACGCCGATGAGCAGATCGCGGCAAGCCTCAACGTCGCGGCTAACGCGGCCGTCCTGCTCGCGCGCCGCATCTCTCGCACGGCAGATGGGCAGCCGATCGAATATGCCATGCTCTACTATCGCTCCGATCTTTACCGCTTCCATATCGAGTTGACGCGGCCATGAACGGAACAGTCGCGCTCTTCGCGGGTGACGGCACGCTCGACCTTACGCTGCATATGCCGCGTCTGCCGGAACCGGACGAGAAAGTTCATGTGCAAGCAGCTTCGGAATCCGCAGGCGGTGTGATCGCCAACGCGGCTGTCGCCTGCGCGATGGCCGGCCGCGACGCACGCGTACTCATACAGGCCGGTGCAGACGATGCCGGAACGCGTGTGCTGGCCGAACTTGCAGCGCGCGGCGTCGATGTCAGCGCATCGATCCAGAGCGGCGAGAATTGCCGCGTCGTCATTCTCATCGAGCCGCATGGCGAAAAGCGCCTGCTGCTCTATCCCGGATCGAGTCTCTTCCCAAGCCTGACGCAAACGCAGTCTGTCGACCTCGACGACATCGGTTGGGTACATACGGCGATCTACGATCGCGCGGCTGCCGAAACCCTGATTGCGCGCTGCCGCGCTGGCGGCATACCCTGGTCGATCGACTTGGAGCCCGCCAGCTTCGCGGAGGGCATCGCAAGTCTGGCGCCACATCTTACCGGTGCTGCCATCGTCTTTTGCAATAGCCGCGCCGCCGATGCTTTGGGCGGTGACGCTGCCGCGCGCCTGCATGCCATGGGCGTTCGCGCCGTCATCCTGACTGAAGGTCCCGGTGGCGCGACATGGTGCGAGGGCAGCACCCACCAGCGAGTCGCTGCACCCGCCGTCGTTCCCGTGGATACCACGGCGCCGGGGACTGCCTCGCGGGTTGGGTCATCGCCGGGCTGATGGAGGGACGCACGAACCAAGTGGCTCTCGCCGAAGCCGTGCGGGCCGCGAGCCTGAGCTGCACTCGCCCCGGTGCGCAACTCTCCTATCCGACACGTGACGAAGTGAGGATCTCCGATGACTGCGCCTAAGGTTCTTCCCATCAAGCCGAGTGCGCTGGCCGAGCTCTTCGGCCGGCCCAAGCCCGTCATTGGCGTCATCCATCTGCGCGCCCTGCCCGGTGCCCCGCGCTATGACGGCTCATCCGTGCGCGCCATCTATGCCGAAGCCGCCGCCGATGCGCGCACCCTGGCTGAGGGCGGGATCGACGGCATCATCGTCGAGAATGCGAGCGACCTGCCCTTTTCGCGGCCCGAGGATATCGGGCCGGAGACGGTGGCCGCGCTGACCGCCGCCTGCCTGGAAGTGCGCGCGGCCGTGTCCACGCCGATCGGCATCACCTGCGTCGCCAATGGCGTGATCCCGGCGCTCGCGGTGGCCAAGGCCGTCGGCGCCCGCTGGGTCCGCGCCAATCAATGGGTGAACGCCTATGTCGCGAACGAGGGCTTCATGAATGGCCCGGCACCGCGTGCGCTGCGCTACCGCGCTGCCATCGGCGCCCAGGACGTTCGCATCTTCGCCGATGTGCATGTGAAATTCGGTGCCCATGCCATTACCGCCGACCGCAGCGTGACAGAACAATCGACCGACGCCGAGTGGTTCGACGCCGATGTGCTGATCGCGACCGGTGCCCGCACCGGGTCGCCCACCCAGGTCGGCGAAGTCGAGCAGGTGCGCGCCGGCACCAATCTTCCGGTCATCATCGGCTCCGGCCTCGACGCCGATCAGGTGCCCAGCCTCTTCGCGGTAGCCGATGGCGCCATCGTCGGCCAATGGCTGAAGCGGGACGGCGTCTGGTGGAATCCGGTTGATCCCGCACGGGTCGCGCGCCTGATGACGGCGGTCGAAAAGCTGCGCGGTGCCGCATGACGCCGCTGACCGACCCCACCGGCGTTTTCGCGGCGGCGCAATCCGGCACGCCACGCTGCGTCGTGCTGTTTCTGGCAAAGCGTCAGGTCGCGCCGTCGCCTGCCGACTTGGCCGGCATCGCAACCGTGTTGCGTCGTCTCCAGTCCCAAGGCTGGCTGCTATCGGTCCGTGCCATGCTCGCCCCGAATTTTGTTGACGAGCCGACCGGTTATGCGACGGGCTTCGCGCATGACATCGACATCGGCGGCATGTTCGAAGCGCCCTCGATGACCGCTGCCATGGCCGGTACGGTCGCTCTGGAACAGGCCGGCTGGGGCAAGCTCTTCACCACGGAATGGCTGCTGGGACCGCGCGAATTCGCGGCGGTGCAGGGCGCGCAGCCTGACCGCGATCGTCCCTGGGGCTTTCTCGCGCTATGGGAATGGAACGACGCCTGGAGCGCGGCCACGCCCGAGGAACGCCGCGACTACGACGCCGAATGCGACGTTGCCTTCGCATCCGATCTCGCCTCCGGTATCGACATCGCTGGCCGCCATCGCCTGGATTGGGCCAGCCGCTGGCATCATCTCGGTGCCTGGGAGGCGGAGAGCCCGGCCGCCATCGATGCCGCGATGCGTGAGCATGAGCGCGCGGCGGATTTCAAATTCACCACCTCTCGTCACTACATCGGCCGACGCACGCCCTTGCTCGCGCTGATCGGATCCGCTGCATGACCGATTGGATCTGGATCCACTACACGCGCGCGCGCCCGCATTGGTACGAATTATCCGATGCAGATCGTGCGGCGAAACGCGCCGCCTGGGCGGATGTCGCGCGGGAAACCGAAGCCGCTGGCGGCATTTCCCACGGCCGCTACAGCGTCCGTGGACAGAGCGACTTCGCGATCGTCGAGACCTGGGGCTTCCCGAGCGCCGATGCCGCCTTCGATCACTGGTCGCGCCTTACGCGCGCCGGTTATGCCGAGTGGTTCGTCTCGACCAACACGATCGGCCTGCGCTGCAAGGATCCGGCGTGAGCCAAACCCCGCTCCTGGAGGCGCGGGGAATCGGTCGGAAATTCGGCCATGTCCAGGCTTTGGACGGCGCGGATTTCACCGTCTATGCCGGTGAGATTTGTGCCCTCATCGGTGACAATGGCGCCGGGAAATCGACGCTGGTGAAAATCCTCTCGGGTGCCGACCGGCCGGATGCGGGCGAACTCCTGCTCGATGGACGCAGGATCATGCTGGACTCGCCTGTCGCCGCGCAGCAGGCGGGCATCGCGACCGTGTATCAGGACCTCGCCCTCGCGCCGGAACTCACGCCTTCCGACAATCTCTATATGGGCCGCGAATTGATGCGGCCCGGCCTGCTCGGGCGCATCGGCATCGTCGATCGCCCACGGATGCGAGCCCGTGCGCGGGAGCAGTTCGCGCGGCTTGGCGTCACGCTGCGGGCCTCGGGCGTGCCCGTTGCCTCCCTCTCCGGCGGTCAGCGCCAATCGGTCGCCATCGCCCGCGCCGCCATGTGGGCCGACAAGGTCATCTTCATGGATGAGCCGACCGCCGCCCTCGGCGTTGTGCAGACAGCACGTGTGTTGGAGTTGATCCGGCAAGTGAAGGCGCAGGGGATCGCCGTCGTGCTCGTCAGCCACAATATGCCGCAAGTGCTCGCCATCGCCGATCGGATCGAAGTCATGCGCCTCGGCCGGCGCGTGGCGCAGCTCGATGCGCGAAACGCGAGTTTCGAGCAACTGGTATCCGCCATGACGGGCGGCGCGGATGCGCAGGCGGCGGGATTGCCGGCATGAGCGCGCAAGCGAACGAGGCCGATCCCGGTCGCTGGTCCCGCCGCCTCGGTGGCGGCTGGATTTTGCTGCTGCTCATCGCCCTCATGGTGACTTTCTCGCTGTTGCGGCCGCATGCTTTTCCAAGCGTCTACAATCTGATGACACTTGCGGTGGATGCCGCGATCCTGCTGGTGCTGGCCCTCGGCCAGACCTTCGTCATCATCACCGCCGGCATCGATCTCTCAGTCGGCTCCGTGCTCGTCTTCGCCTCCGTCATCGGCGCCCGCGTCATGCTGGCCATCGGCGGCGCCAGCGGCGGCAGCTTCGGCACCACGGATGCAAGCTGGGGCGTCGTTGCCCTCGGCACCGTCGCCGCGATCCTGGCCGGCATGCTCTGGGGCGCCGTCAACGGCGTGCTGGTGGCTGTCGCGCGCATTCCGGCGCTCATCGTCACGCTCGGCTCTATGGGCATGGCGCTCGGTTTTGCGCAGATCGTCACGGGCGGGCTCGACGTGCGTGCGGTGCCCGAGCTGCTGGTCGATCATGTTGGCACAGGCACGATCTTCGGCATTCCCGTGCTCATCCTCATCGCCGTCATCGTCACGGTTCTGGTGGCGGTTCTCCTGCATCTGACGCGCTTCGGCAGCCGCACCTTCGCCATCGGATCGAGTGCCGAGGCGGCCCGCCGCGCCGGCATTCCCGTGCAGTGGCAAACCGTGCAGATCTACACTCTCGCCGGTGCGCTGGCGGGGCTTGGCGGCGTCATGGCCCTGGCGCGCTTCTCCACCACCACGATCGGCGGCCATACCGCCGACAACCTGACCACGATTTCGGCCGTCGTGCTGGGTGGCACGAGCCTGTTCGGCGGCGTCGGCAGCATCGCCGGCACCGTTATCGGCGTCTTCATTCCCATCGTTCTCCTCAACGGTTTCGTCATCATCGGCATTCCGCCCTTCTGGCAGACCGTGACGATGGGGGCCGTTCTCGTTCTCGCCGTTTACATCGATCAACTCAAAAGACGGGCGCGCCAGCGCTCATGACACCCATGAAAGGTCACACAACAATGTTTGCACGCGCCATAACGATGATCGGCCTTCTGGTCGGCAGCACCGCGCAGGGCACCGCGGCCTTCGCCGCCGACCATAGCGTGGCCCTGGTCCTAGGCGTCAATGGCAGCCCCTTCTATGAGGCATTGGCCTGCGGCGCCTCGGACGAAGCCAAGAAGCTCGGTCTTACGCTCAATGTTTCCGCACCCAGTCAATTCGCTGCCGACCAGCAAGTGCCGGTCGTCGATGCCGTGACAGCGCGCCATCCCGCCGTCGCCGTCATCGTGCCGACGGATTCGCAGGCCCTCGTCGCACCGATGCGCGCGCTCGCGAAAAGCGGCGTCGATGTGGTCACCGCCGACCAGACGCTGAATGACACGTCATTCCTCAAGGCCCAGATCGAGACCGACAATCTGCTCGGCGGCAAGCTCGCGGCCGATGAGATGAACACGCTCCTGCATGGCAAGGGCAGTGTTCTCGTCATCACCCAGCCGCCGGGTTCGACCGCGCAGGACGAGCGCACCGCCGGCTTCGTGACGGAACTGAAGACCTTCCCGGGCATCCATTATCTCGGCGCGCAGTATCAGAGCGACGATCCCCAGAAGGCTGCCGAAATCGTCACCTCCAGCCTCTCCGCGCATTCCGATCTCGCCGGCATCTTCTCCACCAACGACCAGGGCGCCATCGGCGCCATCACCGGCCTGCGCCAGGCCGGTGCCGGCAAGCGCGTCAAGCTGATCGCCTATGATGCCGCAACGCCGGAAGTCAGTGCCTTCAAGAACGGCACGATCGCTGCGCTGATCGCGCAGAATCCGAAGCAGGAAGGCGAGGTCGCGATGGAGGTCGCCGCCAAGTTGATCGCCGGCAAGAAAGTCGCGCCGACGGTCTATTCCGACATCGCCGTGATCCATGACGGCGACAATGCGAAGGCCGATGCTTTCGCATACAAAGCCGACTGCAGCCTGTGAGCACGGCACCTCTCCTTTCCGTTCGTGGCATCGCCAAGTGTTTTGGCGCGTTGACTGCGTTGACCGGTGTCGATCTCGACATCCGGGCGGGGGAGGTGCTTGCTTTGTTGGGGGATAACGGCGCCGGCAAATCGACCTTCGTCAAAATCCTCGCCGGTGCGCAGCCGCAGACCGAAGGGGAAATCCGGCTCGACGATGCGCCGATTGCTTTCGCATCGCCGCAGGATGCGGCGGCGGCCGGTATTGCCACGATCTTCCAGGAACTCGCTTTGTCGGAGAATCTCTCCATCGCCGAGAATGTCTTTCTCGGCCGGGAGTTGGTGCGCCGCGTCGCGGGCATTCCGTTTTTGCAGGGGCGCGCGATGAAGCGACGAGTCGTCACCCTGCTGGCGGAGTTGGATGCTCATATCTCCGATCCCGAGGCGCCAGTCGGCAGCCTGTCCGGCGGCCAACGGCAGGCGGTCGCGATCTGTCGCGCCCTCAATGTCAATGCCCGGCTGGTCATCATGGATGAGCCGACGGCAGCGCTTGCCGTGGCCGAGACTCGAAAGGTCCTGGCTTTGACACGCAGGTTGGCCGAGCGCGGCTGCGCCGTCGTGCTCGTGAGCCATAACATCGCCGATGTTTTCGAAGTCGCGGATCGCATGGTGGTGTTCCGGCGCGGTCGCAAGATCGCCGAACGCCAGCGCGATGCGACAAACCCCGAAGAGATCGTCTCGTTCATCACCGGCGCCCATCCCGATTTGCGGGCGCTTGAGACGCTAGCATGACTTTATCGACAACTGGAGGAAGAGAGACATGATGGGTTTTGTGAAACGCTCGCTGGTTGCAGTGAGCATGGCGGCACTGGCCGTCGGCGCCGCTCAGGCGGCCGATATGAAGACCGTGGCCTTCGTGCCGCAGATCATCGGCATTCCGTATTTCAACGCCATGGAAGACGGTGGCAAGAAGGCGGCGGCCGACCTCGGGGTAAAATTCATCTATTCCGGTCCCACCGATACCAACCCGGTCGACCAGTTGCAGATCGTGCAGACCCTGATCAATCAGGGCGTCAATGCCATCGCCGTCAGCGTTCTCGATGCGTCGAGCCTGGAGCCGGTCGTGGCCGCCGCCAAGGCCAAGGGCATCACGCTCTTCACCGCCGACAGCGATGCGCCGGCCAGCGGTCGGCTGGTCTATGTGGCGCAGGCAACGGATCGAGGCCTGGGCTTCACCATCATCGACGAGATGGTCAAGCGCGTCGGCCCGAATGCCACCATCGGCATCGTGTCGGGTGAGGCGACCGCATCCAATCTGAACGCCTGGATCGGCTTCATGAAGGAACGCGCCAAGGAGATGTATCCGCATCTGAAGCTGCTGGCACCGCAATTCGCCGGCGGCACGGCTGAGCGCGCGGATCAGATTGCCAGCGACATGATGACCGCGCATCCCGACATCAAGGGCATCATTGGCGTTGCCTCCACCACCTGTCCGGGCGTCGCCCAGGCCATCGAAACCGCCGGCAAGATCGGCCAGGTCATAGGCACCGGCTATTGCAGCCCGAATACGGTTCGCTCCTATCTCAAGAGCGGCTCCTTCGGCTACAGCGTGTTGTGGGACCCGACGGCGCTCGGCTACCTGACCGTCTGGGCCGGCAAGCAGTTGATTGACGGCACACCGTTCAAGGCCAGCAACAGCGTGCCCGGCTTCGCGAAACCCGTGACCTATGATGCCAAGACCGGCATCCTGCTGCTCGGCGCCCCGGCGGTCTTCACCGCTGGGAATGTCGATAACTACCACTTCTAGGATGCGGATGATGCCACGTTCGCTCATCGGTGGCCGTGAGGTCAGCCTGCTTGCCGGCTGCCTCGTGGTCGGCGTGGTGGGGAGCGTGGCATCGCCGTATTTCGCGACCTTCGAGAATCTGTCGACCATCTTCCGCAACTGCATCGAGCTGCTGCTGGTCAGCCTGGGCATGACGCTGCTGCTCGCCATGGGCAGCATCGACGTGTCGGTCGGCATGGTCATGGGCCTGGCCGCCATCGTTGTAGGCCGGATCATCGAGGGCGGCGGCAGTCCTCTGCTCGCCGTCCTCGCCGGCCCCGCCATTGGCGCCTGCCTAGGCTTGTTGACGACCTCCGTCGTCGTCTTAGGGCGCATTCCCGCCATCGTCGGCACATTGGGTCTGCTCGGCGTCTATCGCGCCGCCATCTTCCTCGCCCTCGGCGGTTCCTGGCTCTCCGGCCTGCCGCATAGATTGACGGCGGCCATCGGCGGCCATGTGCTCGGCGTGCCGATCGCCCTCATCGTCATTATCGCGTCCTACGGCATCGTCTGGGTCGCGCTACGTCGCACCAGCTTCGGCGTGCATCTGCTCGCCATCGGCAATGCGGAGGAGAAGGCCCGGCTATCGGGCGTCTCGGTACTGCGCACGCGCGCCATCACCTTCGTGGCGAGCGGAGTGCTGTGCGGCCTCGCCGCCGTCTTCTATGTCTCCACCTACCGAAATGTGGAAATGACCGTCGGCGGCAACGTCGCCCTGGAAGCCATCGCCGCCGTCGTGCTCGGCGGCACCAGCATTCTCGGCGGGCGTTGCAGCCTGTTGGGCACCGCCATCGGCGTCATGCTCATCCGCATTCTGCAAAACGGCCTGCTGCTCATGGGCGTGCCATCGCTGTGGCAGACGGTCGTGACGGGCCTGCTGCTGATTGTGATTCTGACCGGCGAGGTCGGCCAGACACGCCTGCGGAACGCGCTCTTCGTGCGGCGCGCTGCATGAGCCGCTTTGTCCCCCGCTCGACCACACTGACGATCCTCTGCGGCCTTTGGGTCGTCGTCGCGGTCGGCCTCGCGGTTTTGGCGCCCGGCGCCATGAATGCCTATACCGTCACCACGATCCTGCAATTCTCGACCATCCTCGCTTTGGTGGCGCTGGGCCAGGCGCTCGTCGTGCTGGCCGGCGGCGCGGGCATAGACCTGTCCGTTGGTGGCACCACGTCACTCACCGCAATCAGCGCCATGATGGCCGTGCAGGCCGGCATGCCCGCTTGGCTGCTGCTGCCGGCTTGCGTCCTGGGCGGCGGCCTGCTTGGAGCCATCAATGGCGTCCTCGTCACGCGCATCCGCCTGCTGCCGCTGATCGTCACGCTGGGCACCTTCTACGTCTATTCCGGCCTCGCTCTGGCGCTCACCGGCGGCGCCGCGCAAAGCGGCGTGCCAGCCTGGCTTATCGGCTGGGGGCGTGGCCAGATCGGCGCCGTGCCGCTGCCTTTCCTCACCACTGCGCTGCCCGGTTTCGCCGTCGCCGCCATCCTGCTGGGCATGACGAGTTGGGGCCGCTGGATCTATGCCATGGGTTTCAATGAGACTGCGGCACGGCTTTCCGGCATCAACGTCGATCGGGCGCGGCTGCTGATCTATGCCATCAGCGGCGCTTGCGCGGGGCTCGCCGCCCTGGTCTCGCTCGCCTGGCTCGGCAGCGGGCGGCCGGATATCGGCACCAACCTCGAACTGACCTCGCTGACCGCCGCCATGCTCGGCGGCATCGCCATCTTCGGCGGCGTCGGCGGTGTCGGCGGCGTTCTCGCCGCCGTCATCCTGCTGGTGACCTTGCAAACCGGCCTGCTCCAACTCAACGTCAACAGCATCTGGCAAGTCGGCATCGTCGGGCTGCTCCTGATCGTCGTGCTGTTGGCGGACCGGCTTTACTCGCGTCGGCGCGGGCCGACGCCGCTTCGGAGATAGAGTGATGACCGTGCAAACCCAGATCGCCGCTGCAGCCGATGCCAGCGGGCCGCGCCTCGCCGCGCTCCTATCCGACCTCATCGGTTTCGCCTCGGTCGTGAAAGCGGACCCGCGCGAGTCCGGCCCCGGAGAGCGGCTGTGCCAGGAATACCTCAAGGCGCGGATCGAAACGCTCGGCTTCACGACTGATCTTTGGGAGCCCGATGGCCCCGCCTTGCTGGCGAAATACGCCGGCCGCGCCGGTGCCCATAAGGGCCGCACCTTCGACGGCCGACCCAACCTGGGCGGCACGCTGAAAGGCAGCGGGGGCGGCCGCTCCCTCATGCTGAACGGCCATATCGATGTCGTGCCGCCTGGCCCCGCCACGCATTGGCGCACGGATCCCTTCACGGCCGAGATCCGTGACGGCTTCGTGCAGGGGCGCGGTGCGGTCGACATGAAGGGCGGCGTCGCCTGCATGCTCATGGCGATCGAACTGCTGGTCGAAATGGGCGTGCGGCTTGCCGGTGACGTGGTCTTCACAACGGTCGTTGACGAGGAAATCGGCGGCATGGGCTCGCTCGCCATGGTCGATCGCGGCTTCCGCGCCGATGCGGGCATCATGACCGAGCCGACCAACAACCGCATCGCTCCACTATGCCACGGCATCCTTAGGGGTCGCATCATCATCGACGGTATAGGCGGCCATGCCGAACTGACGCCCAATAGCTGGTATTCCACCGGCCCCGTGGATGCCATCCAACTCTGCCGCCAGATGCTCGACGGTATCGACATACTCAACCGCCGCTGGGCCCACGACCCCAAGAAACGCCATCCGCTCATGGAACTTCCTAATCAGCTCATCGTGACGCAGATGAGCGCGGGCGAGCATCCGGCCTCCACCGCCGGAAGAGCGGAGATCGTGGTCGATGTGCAGTATCTACCGTCCGAGAAGGATGAGCTTGGCATGGGCAGTCATGTGAAGCGGGAAGTCGAGGCGCATATCGCGGCCGTGTGCCAGGCCGATCCTTATTTGCGGGCGCATCCCGCCCGGATCGAATGGTTCCTGGATGCCGATTGCGCGGAGGTGCCGGCGGAGCATCCCTTCGTTCGGACCTTGCAGAACGCCGTGACGGAAGCCGGCCTTAGCCCCTTACTGGCGGGCTTCGGCGCGCATAGCGACATCGGCCTGCCCACAGGTCTCGGCGAGACGCCGACCGTGAATTTCGGTCCAGGCGATCCGACGATGGCGCATCAGCCAAACGAGCAGGTCGCGATCCAAAGCCTCGTTAACTGCACCCGCGCCATTGCCTTGGCGATCGAGCAATGGTGCCGGTAGGTTAGAGCGCCGCGCTTTGGTGAGGGGTGCTCTTTGTTACCCGCGAACTGCCACTCAGCGTTCCCCTAATAGCTAGCCGGGAGACTTCGGCTGTGTTGATGCTCAACCGCGCTTTGCATCGACTTTAGCTCGACTTCAGATTTAAGATGCGCGTCTTCTTGGCGTTGGTCGACGATCTCATTGGCGAGAACCCTTTGGCGCTCCACAATAAGATTGTAGTTGATTTCGAAATCCTGTTCCTGGGGAGCTCTAACCTGGCTTTGCACTGTGCGGCGTGTGGCTTCCATCCCATGTGTTTGGGCGTAGCCATTCCAGTCCGATCCATGATCATCCGATGCAAAATCGGGCAGGAGCGTATAGCCCGCGACCTCTGTGGCCGCCGCTTCAGCTGTCCGACGTCCGACATTTGGCTCTGTCGCATTTTTGCGTCTTGACGGCTTCCTGTATGATGGGAGGGCGCAGTTTTGGGACGAGACGATGGCGATTGACTTCAAGGGCAGTCACTTCGAGCGGGATATCATCCTGTGGGGTGTGCGGTGGTATGTGGCTTATCCGATCAGCTACCGCTAGCTTGAGGAGATGATGGGTGAGCGGGGCGTTGAGGTCGATCATTCCACGCTGAACCGCTGGATCGTGCGCTACGTGCCGTTTCTGGAGAGGGCGTTCGTCGCGCAAGCGTCCGGTGGGCGGCAGCTGGAGGCTGGACGAGACCTACGTGCGGGTCAAGGGCGCGTGGAAGTATCTCTATCGGGCGGTCGACAAGGTCGGTGCCACCGTGGACTTCCTGCTGACGGCCAAGCGGGATCGCAAGGCAGCGCTGCGCTTCCTGCGTAAGGCAGCCGGGCATCACGGCATTCCCGAGAAGATCACCATCGACAAGAGCGGCGCCAACACAGCTGCGATCGAGAGCTACAATGTCGAGCATGACGCGGAAATTGGGACCCGACAGGTCAAGTATCTCAACAACATCGTCGAACAGGATCACCGGGCAGTCAAACGATTGACCCGACCGATGCTGGGGTTCAAGTCGTTCTGGTCCGCAGCGGTAACCATCGCCGGCATCGAGATCATGCACATGATCCGCAAAGGACAGTTCCGCTCAACAGGAAAGTTGCGTCCGGCACAGCAGTTCTACTCCCTGGCCAGATAGGTCAATCCATCCTCATCTGAGGAAAACCCGACCAATCTGGAACCCTTTTTCTTCTTTCTAAACCCGATAACTTACATTCTCACGCGACCGCGACGCCGGCCGACTTTTCCTCCCATGTCACTGGGCTGGCAAGAAGCCGCGTCGGCCCGTAATCCTCCTCCTGCTCAATCGACATAGCCCCGTCGCGCGCGAGTTCCAGCGCCGCGAGCAGGGTGCTGGCGACCACGGCCCGCGCTCTCAGACCCCGGTTTGCGGCGTCAGCCGAGATCGCCGGCAGGAACTGGCTCAACTCGCCGACCTCCGGGTACCAGGGCCGGTCTCCACGGCGTGCGGGAAGACCTGTTTGCGCAGGTTCGTGCCCTCTACGACGCCGGCAAGACTGCAACGACGATTTGCGAGGAACTCGGCCTCAGCCGTCGACGCGTAGACCGCTGGGTGAGGCTCGAGCGACTGCCACCGCGCAACGCAATCGCCAGGTCACCGCGTTCACCGGGACACTTCCACGACTACCTGGCCCGTCGCTGGAAAGAGGGTTGCACACTCGCGACCCGCCTGTTGACTGAGATCAAGGGTCTCGGGTACACGGGATGCTACACGCATTTGGCACGTCTTCTTGCGCCCTGGCGCAGCAAGACAAGCAGCAAAGTCCAGGAGAAGGAGCGACAGCTGCCCCCGTCATCAATACCGTTGCCTCGCGATCCTACTACCGGTCGCCCCCTCTCGCCCCTGACGGCGGGCGCATTGTGTATCAAGCCCCGCCCGCTGCTATCGGTCCGTCAAATGGCAACGGTCGATGCGCTCAAGGCGAATTCGCCAGAGTTCGTGGTCATGCGGCAGCTCGCGATGCGATTTCGAGGCATCCTTCGTAGCCGTAACATCGACGCGCTTGGTCGATGGCTCAAGGATGCACACGAGTGCCGAATATACGAGATGCAGCGCTTCGCCCGAATGTTGCAAAGCGATTTGGACGCGGTGACGAACGCGCTCACGCTCCCCTGGAGCAACGGCCAGACAGAGGGCCAGATCAGCCGACTGAAGACCCTGAAGCGCTCCATGTATGGCCGCGCGGGAGTGGAATTGTTGCGAGCTCGGGTTCTTCCGTTCTGAATGCGTT